>NZ_JBEPWD010000146.1:0-3052 GCF_041642575.1 Salegentibacter sp.
TAAAGGATTATCTTTCAGCAATAGATGAAATCAGCAAGGAAGATTTTGTAGATAAAGACAGGCTGGGAGCTGTAGGGGCAAGCTATGGTGGGTATTCGGTTTATTATCTCGCTGGTCATCACGAGGATCGCTTTAAAACTTTTATTGCTCATGACGGCATCTTCAATACTCGCAGTATGTATGGAACCACTGAAGAATTGTTCTTTGTAAATAAAGATCTGGGCGGCCCTTACTGGCAGGATCCAACACCTAAAGCATATACCGAATTTAATCCTATCAATTTTGTGAATAAATGGGATACGCCCATTTTGATCATCCAGGGAGGAAAGGATTTCAGAGTACCGATTGGGCAGGGCCTTGAAGCTTTCCAGGCCGCACAACTAAAAGGTTTAAAAAGTAAGTTGCTGTATTTTCCCATGGAGAACCATTGGATCCTCAGCGCCCAGAACGGGATAATCTGGCAGATGGAATTCTTTAAATGGCTCGAGGAAACCTTGTAATCTTTAAAGCTGATTTTTCTATAAGATCCGGTGTGGTGATGCGCTTATTTTTGTCATTATCACACCGGATCTTACAATTATGAGCGTAAATTAAAGCAGTTATTCCAAGACTAGCCCCACCCCTATTTTGTCCAATAAATAGGGATTATGGTCAATTACCAGAATATCATTGTCCTTACTGAGTTTTTCGAGTATCGCAAATAAAAGATCGATATCTGCATAATGCAGACCGGTGCTGGGTTCATCTAAAATATAAAGTGTATTTGTCGCTCGGTCCTGGAGCCAGTTCAGTAACAATAATCGCTGTTTTTCTCCCGAAGAAAGGGATTGAACAGGCTGATCCAGGTGAAGATGCTTCAACCCGATCTCCTCCAGTTGCTCTAATAGATGTAGAATTTTGTCAGGGAGCTTTGTCTCCTTCAACCATTCTTTTAATTCGTTAAGATTAAAGGCGAGTACCTCAGCGATATTTTTTGAAGCAACTTTATGTTCCAGAATATTCGGCTGATAGCGTTGTCCCTTACAGACTTCACATTCTTCAATCGCATTGGCGGCGATATCCAGGCTGGTTTCCAGATAGCCTTTGCCCTTGCAGTTCGGGCACTGACTGGCTTTTGTTTTATAAGAAAAGTCACGAGGTTTCAGGCCTGTTTCGCTTGCAAAGATCTTGCTTATAACTTTCAGCAGATCCAAATAGGTGACTAACAAAGTCTTCGAATGTGATCTTAGCTTATTAGACTCAAAATAATGCGCTCCCGCATACTTTACTGGGAATTTGATACTTTCACAATTGACCGGCTTGTCCGTTTCAATGCTCGGAATCAAAATATCTTTTACCAAAGTGGTCTTCCCAATTCCAGATTTACCGCTGATGGCCGTGATACCACCAACAGGCACTTCCAGGGCTTCTTTCATTAAAGTATACCTGGAGAGATTCCGGATGAAAATAGTCTCCTTCCCTCCTTTTAAGCCGATTGCTTTAGAAGGTTCTTTTAAAAATGGGTGACAATCAGATTGCTTCAAATAATCCTGGGGACTACCCTGATAAGTAATAAAGCCTCCCAATTTTCCTGCTTTAGGGCCAAGTTCAACCAACCGATCAGCCTGCAGGATGATCTCTTTATTGTGTTCAATCACAATCACGCTGTTGCCTTTTTCAATAAGATCTTTCAGGATGCTGATCAGGTCCGGAATATTGTCGTTAGATAGTCCTGCGGAAGGTTCATCCAGAAGATAGGTAATATCCTTCAAAGGACTATTCAATTGTTTTATAAGGGCTACCCGTTGGTTTTCTCCGCCGGAAAGCGTGGTAGATTTACGGTTGAGCTGCAAATGATCAATATGCAATTGCTTTGCTCGCTTTATGGTATTGATCAAATGAGGCTGAATGTTAGCGACGAGTTTTTGATCCATTTTCTCCTGCTTGGAATCAGCCGAAAGCCAGATTTCTAAAGCTTTAAAGTCCATTGACCGTATTTGGTGAATCGATTTACCTCCAATTTGAAAGGCCAAGCGTTCCGGTTTTAATCCACTTCCTGCACAATGCTTGCATTCCTCAAGGGAGAAAAGTGCTTTCAGCTTTTCAATATTCTTGTTCTTTCTGGTCTTATAATATTCTTCCTTTAAGTAATGAAAAAGCCCTTCCCATTTCATACTTACCTCCTGAATTCCTTCCCGGGTTTTGGTTTTGAATTGCCAGTTGGCTTTCCATACGGTGTCTCCGGCACCATTAAAAAGAATATCTTTATGCTTATTGCTCAGTTCCTTAAAAGGCGTTTCCAGGCTAAATCCGTATTTGGCACCCACCTCCTTCACAACCGCCATATACTGGCTGCTCGCGTGACCATAATAAGCCAGGGATTTATTGTGTTCAAAAAGTCCGTTAGCAATACTCATGTTTTGATCCAGAACTATTTTATCTAAATCGGGGAGCAATTCCTGCCCCATACCATCGCAAACGGCACATTTTCCCAATTCGTGATTATTCGAAAAATGACTGGCAGATAACTCCTTTCCTTCGTACTGGGCTTTTCGGGAAAAGGCAAAGCGTAAAATCTTATCTATTCCCGTTTGTTTGGCAATATCGGAGCGATCTGTAAAACTCTTTTCTTTACGGGTAACGCAAATAGTTGGGCTAAGCCCTTCAATATGGTCTACATCAAACTGAAAATTCACACCAACCCTGGATTGCTGATAACTCGAAAACTGTTTGGTCATTTCCTGCAATCCATAACCGTGCAGGGTGTCAATTACTAAAGAAGACTTGCCAGAGCCTGAAATTCCGGTAATTACAGATAATTGATTCTTCGGAAGATCTATATCCAGGTCTTTAAGATAATGCGTTCGGGCTCCCTTTACAGAAATCGTATCCCTGCGCTGATCTGGTGCTTCCTCCAGATCCAGCGCCTGAGCTTTTATGGCATTATTCACCAGGGTATCGCAGGAGGATTGAAAAAGTGGGTGGTTTTCAAAGCAAATAATGCCTGCCGTTTGTTCCTTGAGAAAGTGCAAAGCTTTTAGCAACTGCCTCACATTTTGCTGATGCAATCCAA
>NZ_JBEPWD010000146.1:3062-3743 GCF_041642575.1 Salegentibacter sp.
ATGTTTAGTAAGTTTAATGCGTTGCGCTTCACCACCAGACAGCGTGTTTGAAGGCTGGCCGAGCTTGATATATCCCAGGCCTAATTGCAGCATTAAAGCAAGGATTTTGGTAATCTTCTTTTCCCCGGAAAAGAATTTAAAAGCCTCCGCAATACTGAGATTATAAATCTCTGCAATATTTTTATTATTCCAATGTATCTTTAATACTTCGGGCTTAAACCTCTTGCCGTTACAGGTGGGACAAACCTGATTAATAGTGCCCAGCACATTCATAGAAAGGCTGATCACACCCGCCCCTTCACAGGCTTCGCATCTTCCGCTTTTGTTATTGAAAGAAAAAGCTCCTTTAGCTAACTTCAGAGCTTGCGCTTCCGGAGATTTTGCCAGGAGGTCACGAATTTTATCGGCCAGGCCGGTATAGGTTGCAGGATTGCTCCTGGGAGTTTTACCAATTGGTTGATCGGACACCGTGAGCAGTTTTAAGTCTTCTTTTTCTGAAGATGCGGAGAGCTTTTGCAGTATTAGCGTTGTCTTTCTGCTCACTACGGTTAATGCTCCCGGTTTAGGCTGAAATGAATCTGGAGAAACTCGTTCAGGTTCAGAACCAGGTTCAGATGTTTCCTTTTGTAATTCGGCTAAGGTAGGGCTGGATATGCCTTTCGCATTTAAAAATTCCCTGAT
>NZ_JBEPWD010000147.1:0-3652 GCF_041642575.1 Salegentibacter sp.
TCGTCTAAATAAGCTTTTTAAAAGCTATTGATTATCAAGTGAATAGATAAATAGCTTTTTTGAAATCCCTTATTAGCAAGGCTTATCTTATCATTCTTAAAACATATGCTGTGTCTATGGTAAAACGTCTGTTTTGTAGTATATTTGTCCCCAATTTAGAATTAATCTTGTTAAGCTATGATAAAAGTTAGCGAAGGTGCTAAAAAGAAGATTGCCGCTCTAATGAGCGAAGAGGGTTTTGACAGCGTTCAGGATTTTGTTCGCGTTGGAGTAAAAAGCGGTGGCTGTTCAGGTTTGTCTTACGAATTAAACTTTGATAAGCAAAAAGCCGAAGAGGATAAACTTTTTGAAGACAATGATGTAAAGATTGTGGTTGACAAACGTAGCGTATTGTATCTGGCCGGTACAATTCTCGAATATTCCGGCGGACTTAATGGCAAGGGATTTGTATTTAATAACCCCAATGCGCAACGCACCTGTGGATGTGGGGAGAGTTTTTCCCTTTAAATTATTCGAAATTCAACTAATGAATTTTGAACCTTGAATTAATAATATTGAAATGGCATATACTGAAGACGATTTAAAAAAAGAGCTCGAAACAAAGGAATATGAATATGGATTTTATACCGATATAGAATCTGATACTTTTCCTGTTGGTCTCAATGAAGACATTGTGAGAGCAATTTCCAAAAAGAAAGAAGAGCCCGAATGGATGACGGATTGGCGTCTGGAAGCCTATCGCGCCTGGGAGAAAATGGAAGAGCCTGAATGGGCTAATGTACACTATGAAAAGCCTAATTTTCAGAATATTTCCTATTATTCCGCACCAAATAAAAAACCTAAATATAACAGCATAGACGAAGTAGATCCTGAATTGCTGGATACCTTCAAAAGGCTGGGCATTTCTCTTGATGAGCAGAAGAAACTCGCCGGGGTTGCAGTAGATGTGGTGATGGATTCAGTTTCTGTGACTACCACCTTTAAGAAAACTCTTGCTGAAAAAGGGATTATTTTCTGTTCTATTTCTGAAGCCATCCAGGAACACCCTGAATTGGTTAAAAAATATATAGGTTCTGTTGTTCCAAGAACCGATAATTACTACGCGGCATTAAACTCCGCAGTTTTTAGTGATGGTTCCTTTTGTTATATTCCAAAAGGCGTAAGATGCCCGATGGAACTTTCAACATATTTCAGGATCAACCAGGCTGGAACCGGCCAATTTGAGCGCACCTTGGTAATTGCTGAAGACAGTAGTTACGTGAGCTATCTGGAAGGTTGTACCGCCCCTACCCGGGATGAAAACCAGTTACACGCTGCAGTAGTTGAACTTATCGCACTGGATAACGCTGAAATTAAATACAGCACGGTTCAAAACTGGTACCCAGGGAATAAGGAAGGAAAAGGAGGAGTTTATAATTTCGTAACCAAACGCGGACTTTGCGAAAAGAGCGCCAAAATATCCTGGACTCAGGTGGAAACCGGTTCCGCAGTTACCTGGAAATATCCTTCCTGTATTTTGAAAGGAGATAATTCCATAGGCGAGTTTTACTCGATCGCGGTAACCAATAATTTCCAACAAGCCGATACCGGAACAAAAATGATTCACCTTGGGAAAAACACCCGAAGTACTATTATATCTAAAGGTATTTCAGCCGGACACTCCCAGAATTCATATCGGGGATTGGTCCAGATCAACGGTCGTGCTGAAAATGCAAGAAATTTTTCACAATGTGATTCCCTTTTAATGGGGAATAAATGTGGGGCCCATACCTTCCCTTATATAGAGGTAAAGAATAAATCGGCACAAGTAGAACACGAAGCCACCACCAGTAAGATCGGGGAAGACCAGATCTTCTACTGTAACCAACGAGGGATAGACACTGAAAAGGCGATCGCCCTTATCGTTAATGGGTTCAGCAAAGAAGTTCTGAACAAATTGCCTATGGAATTCGCGGTGGAAGCTCAAAAATTATTAGAGATCTCACTGGAAGGCTCTGTAGGATAATGAAAGTGATGATAAAATCAATGCAAAAGTTTTTACTCATACTTGTTATAATAATTTCGGCGACCGCCTGCCAGGATGAAGGCCGGCAGGAACTTATCAATCCGATTGAGACAGAAACTGAGCAAGACAGTATTCCAACTTTAACCGGAGAGATCATCTTTGTAGGTGATGCTGCGGTTTTCAGGGGTGACAGTTTTGTATATGGAGTAAGTATTGATTCTATGGCGCAGGTTCTGGCCGAACAAGTGAAGCCTTATCAAAAAGAAGAGTTTGATATGGTTTCGGTAAAAGTAAAAGGGAAAATAGTTCCCAGTAGAAACCAGGAAGGCTGGGAAGAAGATATCGAAATAAGAGAAATAATTGAAATTCTGGAAACCAAAAAGGTTTCAGATAGTATTGAAGAATAAATAAATCTGTTTCGCCACGGCGGAATGAATACCTAGAATATATGCTTAAAATTAAGAATTTACACGCAAGTATAGACGATAAGGAAATCCTGAAAGGGATTAACCTGGAAATCAATCCCGGAGAGGTTCACGCCATAATGGGACCTAACGGATCAGGAAAAAGCACACTTTCTTCGGTTATCGCCGGAAAGGAAGAATTTGAAATGACTCAGGGTGAGATCATTTTTGAGGGAGAAGAACTTTCAGAACTGGATCCCGAAGAGAGAGCTCACAAAGGAATTTTTCTATCCTTCCAGTATCCAATTGAGATTCCAGGGGTTTCGGTAACCAACTTTATGAAAGCTGCGATCAATGCCCACCGGAAAGCCAATGGTCAGGAGGACATGCGAGCAAATGAAATGCTGAAACTCATCAAGGAAAAATCTGAAATGCTGGAGATTGACCGTAAATTCCTTTCCCGTTCTCTTAACGAAGGATTTTCAGGTGGGGAGAAAAAAAGAAATGAGATCTTCCAGATGGCTGTGCTTGAACCCAAACTTGCTATCCTTGACGAAACCGATTCCGGATTGGATATCGATGCCCTTAAAGTTGTGGCCAAAGGGGTTAATAAATTAAGGAACGAAGACAATGCAGTGTTACTGATCACACACTACCAAAGGTTACTAAATTATATCCAACCTGATGTTGTACATGTTATGGTAGATGGGAAGATTGTAAAAACAGGAGGAAAAGAACTCGCCCTGGAACTTGAGGAGAAAGGTTATGAATGGTTGAAACCGGAACAGGTATAAAGGTTGAAAGTTTTAGAATTAAACCTCTTTAACAAGAAACAACTTTTAATGATTGGCGAAGTTTCCCGCCTTCGCGGGATAGACAAAAAACAAAATGATGGAATTAAAAGATAAACTAGTATCATCTTTTCTGGCTTTTGAAGAGGAATTTAGAAGCGATAATGATGATTTACATAATATTCGAAACCAGGCGATTAAGGAATTTGAACAAATGGGTTTCCCCGGAAAGAAAGAGGAGGCCTGGAAATACACCTCTCTTAATTCGGTTTTAAAGCATGATTACAGCTTTTTCCCGAAAAAGGACGATAGCCTTGAATATCGGGATATCAAAGACTACCTGATCGATAATATCGACACTTATGATTTAGTCTTTGTGGATGGTGTTTATTCCTCTCATCTTTCCCAGACCACGCACGATAAGATTGATGTGTGCTTAATGTCTTCAGCAT
>NZ_JBEPWD010000148.1:0-1208 GCF_041642575.1 Salegentibacter sp.
AAGCAATATTTACTTGAAAATGCGGCCCCGCTCCAACAAAAGCAACTTCTGGAGGAAAATGATGGTGTTTATCATATCACCACTAAAGGTAAATTCCTAAGTGACGGCATTGCCGCCGACCTTTTCTATCTACCTAAAACCTGAGAAATATTCTTAAAACTAATTCTTAGCCTTTTCGTAATTTTACCAGATGCTGGCGAACATCATTCATAAAGACAAAACTTATCACGTAGATCTTTCCAAACCACTGGATATTTCCCTGGGATTACGGGGAGACTCTAAAAATCCTGTGGCCTGGTACCTGGGCGCTCCGGTGATTGAGCCGGTGAAAGACGGTGATTTTATCGGAAAGGTTTCTGAAGGGGCTCCTGTGAATTTTAATAACGTGAAATTCAATCCTCACGCCCATGGGACACATACAGAGTGTGTGGGACATATTTCGTTGGAGTTTCACAGCATCAATCAAACCTTAAGAAACTTTTTTTTCACCGCAAAACTGATTTCGGTGGAGCCTGAAAAATGGCTGGAAGATGTTGTGATTACGGAAGATATTCTCCGCAAGCATTTTAAGGAAGGAGAAGCGGAAGCCTTGGTGATTAGGACTTTGCCTAATTATATAGAAAAGCGCAGCCGCAAATACTCGAATACCAACTGGCCGTATTTAACCGAAGATGCCTCCATTTATCTACGTAATTGTGGAGTGCAGCATTTGCTTATAGATCTGCCCTCGGTTGATAAGGAAAAGGATGGAGGTAAACTCCTTGCGCACAAAGCCTTTTGGAATTATCCTAAAAATACCCGTTTCGATGCGACCATCACAGAATTAATTTATGTACCAAATACAATTCCCGACGGGGAGTATTTGCTGAATCTGCAAATCGCTTCTTTTGAAAATGATGCAGCGCCCTCCAAACCTGTCTTATATAAAATTTTGTAATTAGAGATTTCCGCCTTTGCGGAAATGACATTTGACGTATTTATGAACATAGAAACATTTAGAAATTACTGTCTCAGCAAAAAAGGCGTGACCGAAGAACTCCCTTTCGGTCCCGATACTCTTGTTTTTAAAGTAATGGGGAAGATGTTTGCTCTTGCCGGATTGGATGAGGTTCCTTTAACAGCTAACCTGAAATGCGATCCCGACCGCGCCCTGGAATTGCGGGAAACTTACGGCAGCCACATCCTTCCCGGCTACCATATGAATAAAA
>NZ_JBEPWD010000148.1:1308-3618 GCF_041642575.1 Salegentibacter sp.
GTGCCGGTGGTTATTGGGGGGATCGCCCTTTTTCTCTTTCTTGTCTCCCGTCATAGCGATCTCAAGGATAAAGCCGATAAGCAAAAAGAACTCATCAGGCTAAACGAGCTGGAGATAGATATTCTGAAAACCCGGAATTTCCAGGATCTTCCCGAGGGAACTGAGTTTGAAGATCCTAAGCACGCATTTGGGCAGGATATCGATCTCTTCGGAAGAGGTTCTTTCTTTCAGTATCTTAACCGCACAGCACTTTATGAGGGCACCAAAAAACTGGCAGCTATGCTTACTGAAAATTCTATAGAGAGAATTCCGGAAAAGCAGGAGGCCATAAAAGAATTGGAACAGAAACCTAAATGGCGTCAGGAATTCACTGCCCTGGCCCGTCTGGTTAAAACCGAAACTCCTTCTAAAACCGTGGTGCAGTGGTTAAAAAAATACAGGAATTTCGTGCCCGCTTATATGAAATGGCTGCCTACAGTTTTTTCAGTGCTTTCCCTGCTGGTGATCGTGGGCTATTCCCTGGATTATTTCAAGGGGATTCATCTTTTCTTATGGTTTCTGGCAGGTCTTCTTTATACGGGCATCTATCTAAAAAAGATCAATTTGCTTTCGGGTAGTGTGAGCAAGGTGCAGGATACCTTTCACCAATATCATCATTTGCTGGCATTGCTGGAAAATATTGAATTTTCTTCTGAAATTCTAGAAAAGAATCAGCAGCTCATTCGAACAGAAAAGAAAAAAGCTTCAGCGATTTTCAAGGAGTTTTCCAAAGCAATTGATGCCCTGGACCAGCGCAATAATATGCTATTTGGAATTTTTGCTAACGGATTCTTGCTCTGGGATCTAAGGCAGAGTTATAAACTTGAAAAATGGATCTCGGCTTATCGGCAAAATGTTGCCCACTGGTTTGAGGTCATTGAAACTACCGATGCCTTAAACTCCCTGGGGAATTTTTCTTTCAATCATCCGCATTATGTCTTTCCGGAGATCAATGCAGAAGAGAAGGGAATTTCGGCAACAGCCCTGGCGCATCCGCTTCTGGATCCTGAAAAACGAATTGCAAACGATTTCAGCATAAATAACGAGGAATTCTTTATTATCACCGGGGCCAATATGGCCGGTAAAAGTACGTTTCTTCGTACGGTTTCCCTTCAGATCCTGATGAGCAATATCGGTCTCCCCGTTTGTGCCGAAAGCTGTAGATATTCGCCGATTAAACTCATCACCAGTATGCGAACCAGTGACTCACTGAGCGATGATGAATCCTATTTCTTTTCAGAATTAAAACGTCTGAAATTCATCGTAGACGAGATCAAAACCGACAGGTATTTTATTATTCTCGATGAGATCCTGAAAGGCACCAACAGCAGCGATAAGGCCATAGGTTCAAAGAAATTTATCCGGAAACTGGTAGGATCAAAATCTACCGGAATCATCGCAACTCACGACCTGAGCCTGTGTGAGATTACTGCTGAATTACCACAGGTGAAAAATCATTATTTTGATGCTGAAATTGTAAATGATGAGTTGTTTTTCGACTATAAATTTAAAGATGGGATTTGCCAGAATATGAATGCTTCGTTTTTGCTTCGGAAAATGGAAATTGTAGATGATTAATATTGAAGAGGATTAGATGCTGAAACAAGTTCAGCATGACGACGGATACAAAACCAGCTTACGTCACCCTGAATTTATTTCAGGGTCTAATTTGTTAAAAAGATTGCCCTCAGAAAGAAAAAATAAATGGATTCATTAACTCAAATAGTTCTCGGCGCCGCGGTAGGTGAAGCAGTGCTTGGCCGGAAGGTTGGAAATAAAGCAATTCTTTACGGTGCCATCGCCGGGACCATTCCCGACCTTGATACCTTTGCCAGTCTTTTTACCGATACTATCACCGCGATAGAAGTGCATCGCGGGTTTACGCATTCCATCGTGTTTGCGGTGTTGTTTGCTCCGGTTTTTGGCTGGCTGATTTCAAAAATTGAGCGTAAATCTATTGCAACCTGGAAAAACTGGTCCTGGCTGATGTTCTGGGGGTTTTTTACTCATCCGTTGCTTGATGCTCACACAACCTGGGGGACGCAACTCCTGTGGCCATTAGAAATTAGATTGGCTTATAAAAATATCTTTGTAATAGATCCGCTTTATACCTTGCCGTTTTTGGTGTTCCTCATTCTGGCAATGCGACAAAAACGGGATTCCCGAAAGCGGAGAAAGTATAATAACCTCGGACTCATCATTAGCAGCGTTTATCTGCTGATCATTACTCCCGGAATAAAACTCTATACCTACAATAAATTCACCGATGCC
>NZ_JBEPWD010000149.1:0-3617 GCF_041642575.1 Salegentibacter sp.
TTCTCAGTAAAGGGCCTGGTTTATTGTTATTGTTTTCTTAAATGCTTTAAATTTAAGAACATAGTTAGGAGATTTGGGTTAAAACTCACTTTCTATGAACAAGCTGATAACGCTTTTTTTCTGTTTATCGATTTGTTTTTCAGTCGTTTCCCAGGAAAACGAATCACCTTATGAAACTGATTTCTGGAAAGATGGTGCATGGATCACGACAGGGCTCGGACTAAATGCTCTTGGGGTTTCCATGATCCAGAATAAGCCTGGCTTAACCGAGGCTGAAGTCCTCGCTCTGGACAAAGACGACATTTGGGGGGTAGACCGTTGGACAGCCGGCAACTATTCTGAGCAAGACGACGAATTGAGCTACATTCCGTTTTACGCTTCCTTTGCCCTACCCATCGCTTTTTTACCAAGTGAAGCTGAAAGAAAAAATTTTGGGCAAATATCTGTGCTGTATCTCGAAACCATGGCTACCGTTGGGGCTATGTTCACCATTACCGCCGGGGCCGTTCATAAAAGTCGTCCCCTGGTTTATAACGAAGATCTTCCCATGAAAGAACGAAGGGATAATGATGCCCAACGCTCCTTTTTTGGGGGGCACGTAGCTGCAACATCGGCAGCTGCTTTCTTCACAGCAAAGGTTTTCCAGGATTTTAATCCAAATTCCCGGGCTATTCCGTATGTTTGGACTGGTGCTGTTGCTATTCCGGCTTTTGTAGGCTATTTGAGAACAAAAAGCGGAAAGCATTTTCTAACCGATAATTTGATCGGTTTTGGGGTTGGTGCCGCAACCGGTATCCTGGTCCCTGAAATACATAAAAAAGGCAATGAAAATTTAAACCTTTATCCAACGGCCAGGTTTAATATCAATGGTACTGGAATAAACACCCGGGGACTGGCCCTTTCATATACATTTTAGATCATGAAGATTGTTGAAATCATAATTCTATTTTTTACCGTCTTAATGCTACTTCCCAGTCTGGCATCTGCCACCCGTTTTGACAAATGGTGGATAAGAGGCTTTGATTTTCCCAGGATACAGATCTGCTTTCTGGTTTGTATTGTCCTTCTGGCTTCCTTCCTGTACTATGATTTTTCTGAAACCTGGCACTTTATCGCAGTTGGCGCCTTGATCTTCAGCCTGGGCTATCAGTTCAAACAAATTTATCCGTACACTTATTTAGCCAAAAAACAGGTGCTTAAATTTGAAGGGGATGACACCGATTGTGTATTTTCTATTTTAGTGAGCAATGTTCTCACTGAAAACAGATCTTACCAGAAATTTATCGATTTGGTAAGGGATCGTGACCCGGATATCTTTCTAACCTTGGAATCTGATAAGAAGTGGGAAAAAGCACTGAAAGAATTGGAGACCGATTATAAATATGTCGAGAAAGTTCCTCAGGATAATCTCTACGGAATGCATTTGTATTCAAAAATAAAACTGGAAGACACTGAAGTGAAATACCTGGTGCAGGATGATATCCCTTCTATTCATACTTATTTCAGATTAGATGAAAGATCGCGAATTCACTTGCATTGCCTACATCCAAAACCGCCCAGTCCTTCAGAAAGTGAAACTTCCACCAACCGGGATGCGGAACTCCTTATGCTTGGAAGAGATATAAAGACCAGTGAAGAAGGTGTCCTGGTAATTGGAGATTTGAATGATGTGGCCTGGTCCCGTACTACCAGATTATTTCAGAAAATGAGTGGTTTGCTTGATCCCCGGATTGGCCGCGGTTTTTTCAATACTTTTCACGCCGAGTACTGGTTCCTGCGTTGGCCGCTGGATCACGTTTTCCATACCAATGATTTTACTCTTGTGGAATTAGCGCGGGAACGTCCTATTGGTTCAGACCACTTCCCGATGTATATAAAACTTAATTATGAACCCAGGGCAGAGATCCTTCAGGATGAACCGGAAGCCGGACAAGAAGAAAAGGAATGGGCCCAGGATAAAATCGATGATGCCGACCCAAAACATAAAGAAGTTTAGATCTTTTCAAAAAAATGACTTATTTCAGGAATATCTTTGATCTTTTGGCAACATTCCCTGGTAATTGGTTTTTCTAAAAAATCCTTAACCATAGTATACCGGAAAGCTCTCTCTTTGTCTTTTTGTTCTACCGAAGAGGTTACCATAATTACGTAATACCTGTCTTTATCTACCTCTTTATTTAATTCATCTAAAAATTCCCAGCCGTTCATTCCGGGCATATTGATATCAAGCAGGATCAAAAATTCTTTATTATTATTTTCAGATTGGAGGAAATCCAGGGCAGAACTTGCTCTTTTAAAAACTAACGGATTTTCTGAAACCTCGCTGTTGGCCATTAATTTCTTCTGAATAAAAATGACTACTTCATCGTCGTCTACAATAAGAACTTTTAAATTCATAGGGGGTAGATTATAAGCTTGGGGCTAATTTTCTGTTTTATTCGCAATTTTACGGATCACTTTATCCAATTCCTGTGATGAAATTAAGATATTATCCAGAATATCGGGAATATTTTCAATATTATCTTTGTGATTTTTCAACAAGTCAATGAGTCCCATTATTCTAGCTAGCGGTGCTCTTACCACATGAGATTGCGTCCATGCGATCTCCCTAAGGCGTTCGTTACTCTCTTCAATCGCCTTGATATAGTTATACCTTTGTGTAATATCCTGAATGGAACCAATAATCCTTTGAGGCTTGCCTTCTTTACTTGTAATTAGATAGCTGCGATCTAAAACATATTTGTAACTACCATCGGCACAGGCCAGTCTGTATTCGGTATGGATGAGTTTGCGGCTTTTTTCCACCATTTCCTTTTCCTGAGCCTTGATGCGGTCAAGATCTTCAGGATGGATCTTTGAGTCCCACCAGGAGCCATTGAATTTAGTGTTTTCAGGAGAATAACCGAAGATGTTAGTTATGGCTTCGTTGAATTTTAATTCATCACTTTCAATATCGTAATCCATAATTAGATCACTGGTAGCTTTGGCAACAATATCATAACGCTCCAGGCTTTCTTTCAATTTTTTCTCCTGAAGAATGTACTGGGTAATATCCCTGGAATTTGCCACAAGCCCGCCAACTGCAGGATCAGCTCTTAGGTCACTCATTATTGTTTCCAACCAGCGCCATTCTCCCTTTCCATCTTGATACCGGTAGGAGGGTAACTGTACCGTTTTCTTTTTTCCGATGAATTTGAGATATTTTTGGATTCTTATTTCATCTTCAGGATGGATAAAATCAAATACAAATCTCCCTTCCATTTCTTCCGGATCTACATCAAGGATATTTTTTACACTGGGGCTAATATAGGAGTACTGTAAATCCTCATTTATAATACTTATCATATCAGAGCCATCCTGTACCAAAGCTTTAAAGCGTTGCTGACTGTGATACAGTTCCTTTTCGGCTTTGACTTTTGCTGTAATATCGGTAGCCAGCGTTACCCGGGCATCACGACCATCAAAAGCTATTGGGTTAGATTCGATTTCTACATATAGAGGTTTTCCTTCTTTGGTACAATGCCTGATCTGAAACGAGAAAAAATTGTCAACGTTTTTCTTCCAGATTTCTTCCCCCAACGTTTCTCCTTCGGCCCAAAGATCGCGGACATTCATTT
>NZ_JBEPWD010000150.1:0-3460 GCF_041642575.1 Salegentibacter sp.
GAAACCAACTGAATTTCCATTTCGTGATTGTGCTGAAGCTGGTCTTTCACCAAACATTCTATAGCATCGTATTTATACTGTTTGCCTTTATTAGTTACGGCCTGAGCGGCATAAGCCGGACTCACAATTGTCATCTCGCAAAAGCTGCAATTATCATTGCCGTAATCAATAGGTTGTGCTTCATTATTACATGCAACGAACAACCCCAACAAAAAGAGGTATAATATCTTTTTCATAGCTTAAATATTTTTTCCTTATTTCCTCCCTTTGGTGGCTATTAATCCAACCCACCAGGCTACTAAAGTTAGCAACATTCCAACTAGCATCAAATATGCACCTGCTTGAGGATAGGAATGTGCAGTAAAGTTAAGAATCTTTTGAGATCCGAAGAGCGGAGGTTTATAGCTTAAAGGGTTTCCTTCAGGATCGGTTAACTTCATAATTGCTTTAGGATCAAGATCGGTTCCATAGTCTGTTAGCCAATTATTAAAATCTATCATTCCTAAAATGCCTAAAACGGTCATTAATATAAGCCAACCTAAGAACCAGTTTGGACCTATAACTTTAAAGAAGCCCAGGATTCCCAGAAGAATACCTAGAGCAGCCATTCCACCTATTACAAGAGGAAAGACATTAAATTCCCACATTTCTGCAGGCTTAGGGATCTTTTTCATCCCAATATAGTGGTTTATACCATCTATATTCTGAATATCAAATTCTTCTTCGCCCTGAATTCCACTTATATAAATATTCATCCCCAGAGGATCCGGATACTGTGGCGCTTCCAGTTGTATGTTCCAGAGTGGATAGATAAACAGGCCGAGCAGCAAGGCTGAACCTATTACCATTAAAATACCTGATTTTTTCATTGTTAAGGGGATTTTTAAAAGAAAGCGGGTAAATTTTCCATCCACCCGCCTTTCTCAATCTAAAAAACAACCAGTTTTCAACTAAATAAACTAATTAATCTCTTCATCATCCAAAGTCCATTTCAAAGGAACATTTGAATTCTCGCCGGATACTCTAACATACCCCTGCATTTCCTGGTGAAGAGCTGAACAGAAGTCTGTACAATAGAATGGCCATACTCCTTCTTTTTTGGGTTCCCAGGTAATTGTTTTTGTTTGTCCAGGCATAATCAACAGCTCAGAAGTGTTTGCACCAATCATAGCAAAGCCGTGTGGTACATCAAAGTCCTGCTCCAGGTTGGTAACGTGGAAGTATACTTTATCTCCTATTTTAATCCCTTCAAGGTTATCTGGCGAAAAGTGACTTCTTACTGTAGTCATATATACGTGTACGTTATTTCCATCCCGAACCATTTTTGTTTCAGACTCACTGGTAGCAGCATATTCGTGCTCATTCTCATCCAGTCTGTAGATCTTCTTAGATTTGGATTTGATCATATCGGCAGGAATCCCGGCAGCATAGTGAGGCTCTCCATGAGTTGGGAAATCTAAAAGAAGTTCCATTTTCTCTCCGGAAATATCATATAATTGGGCTGAGTGTTCTAATTCCGGTCCTGTTGGCAGGTAACGGTCTTTGGTGATCTTGTTCATAGAGATCATATACTTTCCGTAAGGCTCTCTTGAGTTACCACCAGGGATCATAAGGTGACCAACAGAGTAGTAACTTGGCTGTCTGTCAAGCACTTCCCAGGTTCCTAATTTCCATTTAACAACTTCAGATGAGATAAAGAAAGTAGTATAAGCGTTTCCTCTACCATCAAATTCAGTATGCAGTGGTCCCAGACCTCCATCTTTTACAGTTCCAGCAAGTGTAGACTCGAAGTTAAGAATAGGGATACCATAGGCATCTCCATCAAAATCTTCGTTTTCAATTGCAGTAAGCATCTTAGAGAAAGAGTGAACAGTAAGGTCGGTAGAAAGTTTACCGTTACCCACAATGTATTCTCCTGAAGGATCTACATCACAACCGTGAGGGGATTTTGGAGTTGGCATAAAGAACACCGCTCCTTCAACTTCTCTTGGATCTACGGTAAGCACCTTATTTTCCATAGTAGTTGTAGCAGCCTGAGTGCTGTGATCAAAGATGTTATGTGCATATTCTGCATCGATCTCTTCTCCACCACCGTTTTCTACATATTCCTGGATCTTTTTCCAGTTTACAGCAGCAATGAAATCTTTGTCATTCTGAGAAGCGTTAACTTCCTGCATGGTGTGAGCTTCTTCAGTATTATAAGTGGTAAAGAAGAACCACCCATGAGAATCTCCACGTCCGGGGTGTGAAAGGTCATAGTTAAATCCTGGCATTTTCAGCTGGAAATCGATACTCATCCTTCCGTCATCGTCAATAGCGATAAAGGTAAGGGGGCCTTTAAAATTACCTTTCATCTGATCGATAGCCATATCCTCTTGTGGATAAGGTACAGAAAAACGTGTTCCTGCAACTACGTACTCAGTATTTTCAGTAATAAATGAGGAAGAGTGGTTTCCTGCACTGTGAGGGATCTCAATGATCTCTTCGGTTTCGAAAGTCTCAAGACTGATCCGTGCTATCCTCGGAGTATTATTCTCATTGATAAAGATCCAACGTCCATCAAGCTCTCCGTTAGTTTGAGAAATATCAGGGTGGTGAGAATCTCCCCATGGCACAAATCCGAAGGAAGTGTTTAACATTGGTACTGTTTCTTCAGAATAACCATAACCATTAGTTGGGAATTGCGAAAAAACAGGGATCTCCTTTAACATTCTTCCTGAAGGTAAACCATAAACGGTAAGGTTACCACTGTATCCTCCAGACAGGAATGCGTAATATTCATCATGCTCTCCCGGTGCAACGTAAACACGTTCTGCTGCATTAGAGGTGATGGCTCCTGATTTCTCATCAGAAGATCCACCATTGCCACATGATTGGATAAATAGTCCCAGAACACCCAGGACCGCGATTTTTAAAATATTCTTCATTAGATTGGATTTTTAATTATTGTTTAAAATTGGATTGATTATTCTTTTGGTAAAATGACATCTTCAACAACATGTACCCATCCATTACTTACTTTAACGGTGCCTACTATTTTGGCTCCTCCCACAAGAATGTCTTCTCCATCTTTACTAACTTCTACATTCTCTCCTGAAGCCATGTAGAGGGTACGCCCTTTTTGAATGTTTTTTTCAAGCATGTCAATTGGATAATTGCTGGGCGCTACATGATTTTTAAGAATATAAGCCAGTCTAGACTTATTTTCAGGTTTTAAAAGATCTTCAACGGTGCCGTCGGGAAGCTTATCGAATGCTGCATTGGTAGGAGCAAACACTGTTAACGGACCAACATTCACAAGGGAATTTTCAACTCCTGCAGCTTGAACAGCAGTCACCAGGGTAGTGTGATCATCAGATTCCATAGCGAGTCGCAAGGCGTTTGGAGTTTCACTATCATCATCGATAAAGGCCTGGCCTTTTTTTGTTTCAGAGTCAGTGGTTTCCTCGGCAGTGGAAGT
>NZ_JBEPWD010000151.1:0-3451 GCF_041642575.1 Salegentibacter sp.
AATAATTTCTCCATGTTCGGAAGGTTCAGCCTCAACCAGATCATCATGCCTACCACCGAGTTCACCACTGCGCAAATGCTGCTTTCGGGAGCTTTGTTTGGGGTAAGCACCAATTTCACCACTTACGGGATCTATAACGACAGGGTAAAGCAGCCAACTATTTACAGTTCGCTTTCCCAAACCTACAGATTGCCAAAGCGCTTCTTGTTTTCTCCCCAGGTACAGTATGATTACAGCAGGTCGCAATTCAACAATCTGATCCTGGAATTGGAACGGCCAATCTTTGAGCGCGGTTTTCTGAACCTGGCTTATGAAAATAACTTCCTTCGGGACGCCCATATTTTTGAGGTTGGTTTCCGGTACGCATTGGATTTTGCGCAAACCTCACTTACCTCAAGGATAGGAAACAGAAATTCCTCTTTTGTACAATCAGCGCGGGGTAGTATGATGCTGGACGATAACACCGGGCATATTCTCACCAGTAACCGAAGTGCGATGTCTAAAGCAGGTTTAACGATAATTCCATTCCTTGATTTCAACGGAAACGGAAAAAGAGATCCTATGGAACCGGGAGTTCCCGGAATGGAGCTAAAGAACCGTACCGGAAGACTGAGCTATCATGAAGATGAAACAATTCTGAGGATTCGTGACCTGCAGCCTTATATAGATATCGTATTGGAAATCGATCCGGTAAGTCTGGATAATATCGCCTGGAAGATCCCTGATCCGAAAATAAGGGTGCATACTGTGCCTAATCATTTCCAGGAAGTTCATGTGCCTGTAGAGGTGATGGGAGAAGTTGGTGGGATGGTTTACCTGGATGATAATGGCCTACGCGGCCAGGGCAGGATAATTGTGAACATTTTTGATGAAGACGGAAATAGAGCCGCCAGAATCCTCAGTGAAGGCGATGGTTACTTCACCTACCTCGGACTAAAACCCGGAAACTACACCGCGGAGATCGACCGGGAGCAGCTTGATAAGTTGGGTTATGTGTCAGACCCGGAATCCATCTCTTTTGAAATCAAGATCGACGAATACGGAGATATTGTGGATACCCTGGAGTTTGTTTTGAGGAGTCGTTAGTCCTTAGTTTTTAGACGGTAGATTTTCTTTTGCTTGCTTTAAACTTTGCGGGTATGGCGTGGAACTTTCGGTTTATAATTTACTTTGGACTTTTAGCTGTTTGACTTTTATAGTTACTTTCGTCATTCCGGGCCTGACCCGGAATCTCATCCTTAAGTAAGCAAATAATCGACAAATTATAAAATTTACAGATTCCCAGGATGGAACCCTCCGTCTTTTCTGCTACCGCAGAAAAGCCACCTCCCTTTGAAAAAGGGAGGAGCCATTCCTATTAAAAAAATTTTATGATTAGGTAAATAAAAGAAAAAATCATCATGGCTTGAATTCAAAATAACTACGCTACTGCGTCACTTAATCACAGAGTCACAAGATGAAAACCTCCGTCTTTTCTGCTACCGCAGAAAAGCCACCTCCCTTTGAGAAAGGGAGGAGCCATTCCTATTAAAAAAATTTTATGATTAGGTAAATAAAAGAAAAAATCATCATGGCTTGAATTCAAAATAACTACGCTACTGCGTCACTTAATCACAGAGTCATAAGATGAAAACCTCCGTCTTTTCTGCTACCGCAGAAAAGCCACCCTGCCCGACTTCGTCATTCTGGCGGGCTCCCTTTGAGAAAGGGAGGAGCCCTTGTTGGTTTGTTTTAGAGGAATAAACTAAATTAACCAATTAAAGAATCCCGAATTAACGAATCACCAATTAACGAATTCACCGGGTTCTTCGATATTTAACCATAGCAAACAAGAAAACGAATAATGCCAGGAACTGAGCTATCCGGGCCAGGTAATCGCCATATTGCACATAAAAGGTTTGCTTGTTATTCACCAGGATCTCCGATTTGATACTGCCTTGTTTTTCGTAACCCAGGCTCTTTACGATATTCCCTTTCTGATCAATAAATGCTGAAATCCCTGTGTTGGCACTCCTCACTATATCTTTTCGGGTTTCAATGGCCCTTAATTTTGCGTAGCTGAGGTGTTGTTTATGTCCCTGGGTATCGCCCCACCAGGCATCATTGGTAATAATGCTCAGGAAGCCTGCGCCATTTCTGATATAACCGGTAACATAATCTCCATACACCGATTCATAGCAGATGATAGGCGCAGCGGCGGCAGCTTTCCCGTTTTCCATTTCGAAAACAGAGCGTTCTTCCTGGGTGGTTTTCATGGCTACTGTTCCGCCCAGGTCTATCATAACATCCCCCAGAATTGGTTTAAGAACGTCCTGATAAGGGAAATTTTCAACCCCAACCACCAGTTTGGATTTATGATACAACTGAGTGGAGTCGGTCCTGTTCATCATAAATGCCGAATTATAATCGTCGTACCAGTCGTTTGGGCCAAGGTAATTGCTTTGTTCTCTCACTTTATTCGGGTCGCTGAACCGCTCGTAAAAAGATATTCCGCTTAAAAAATTGATGTTAGGATAACGCTTAAGGAGTTGCCTGCTGAAAAAAGCAGCTTCCGATCTTTCAAAATCAGGGAGGACGGTGCCGTCGGCAAAAACGGTTTCAGGAGCCACCAGGAGTCGGGTGTTATCGGTGGTCTTTTCTTGAGCAAGATCAAGAAGAAGTTCTCCTATTCGGGTATCGTTGATGTTATATTTTTCAGTGTACGGATCGATATTGGGCTGCAGGATCACGACCTCCAGTTTTTCTCCTTCAGCTTCATAATTAGCCAGGATTATCCACGAAATTCCGAGAGGTAAGAGAATAAGAATGGCAGTTTTGAAGATTCCGCGGTAGATGACGGCTTTATCTTTGTATTCCCTGTAAAGGATCACAGCTTTAAAAACAGCGATATTTACCAGCCACACCCAGAGTGTTCCGCCAAAAGTGCCCGTGTATTCGTACCACTGAACCCAGTTGTGATATTCTGAAAAGGCGTTCCCGAGATTAAGCCAGGGCCAGGAAAATTCCCATTCGAGATGCAGTTTCTCAAAGACCATCCAGATACTCACCAGGAAAGTCGCGGCAGCACCAAAGCCGGTACGTTTGGCCACCACGTGGTATAACATAAAGACCAGCGCCATAAGCAGGGAATTCACGATGACGGCGAAAGCCCCTCCAAAGGCTGTACTGAAATAAAGCCAGTAGGTGGTGGTGAGGTTCCAGATGAAGAAACTAAGATATGCCAGACCGAAGACCTTCCAGCCGGTTAATCGCTTAGAGAAATTCCGCAGTTTAAATTCCACGAATAGCAGGGGAACAAAGGCGAAAAATAGCAGCAACGGAAAGCCATAGGTAGGCCAGGCCGCGGCAAGAAAAATTCCGGAGACAAATGCGTAAAGAAAATTCTTCATATTGTGATATTCTTTTCAAAAATAGGAAACTGTGGCTTGTTTTTAAGTCGGCATAAAGAAAA
>NZ_JBEPWD010000152.1:0-3440 GCF_041642575.1 Salegentibacter sp.
TAAAGGATTATCTTTCAGCAATAGATGAAATCAGCAAGGAAGATTTTGTAGATAAAGACAGGCTGGGAGCTGTAGGGGCAAGCTATGGTGGGTATTCGGTTTATTATCTCGCTGGTCATCACGAGGAACGCTTTAAAACTTTTATTGCTCATGACGGCATCTTCAATACCCGCAGTATGTATGGAACCACTGAAGAATTGTTCTTTGTAAATAAAGATCTGGGCGGTCCTTACTGGCAGGATCCAACACCTAAAGCATATACCGAATTTAATCCTATCAATTTTGTGAATAAATGGGATACGCCCATTTTGATCGTCCAGGGAGGAAAGGATTTCAGAGTCCCGATTGGGCAGGGCCTTGAAGCCTTCCAGGCCGCACAACTAAAAGGTTTAAAAAGTAAGTTGCTGTATTTTCCTATGGAGAACCATTGGATCCTCAGCGCCCAGAATGGGATAATCTGGCAAAGGGAATTCTTTAAATGGCTCGAGGATACCTTGTAATTTTAAGCTCACTTTTTATATGAGTTCAGGTGTGATGATGTTTTTATTTTCACAATTATCACACCTGAATTTATAATAATAACCAAAAAAGAAAGAACTCATTCCAAGACTAGCCCCACCCCTATTTTGCCCAATAAATAGGGATTATGGTCAATTACCAGAATATCATTGTCCTTACTGAGTTTTCCGAGTATCGCAAATAAAAGATCAATATCTGCATAATGTAATCCTGTGCTGGGTTCATCTAAAATATAAAGTGTATTTGTCGCTCGGTCCTGGAGCCAGTTTAATAGCAGCAAACGTTGTTTTTCTCCCGAAGAAAGGGATTGAACAGGCTGATCCAGGTGAAGATGCTTCAACCCGATTTCTTCCAGTTCATTTAAGAATTGAAGTGTTTTGTCTGGCACCTTATTCTCCTTTAACCATTCTTTTAATTCGTTAAGATTAAAGGCGAGTACCTCAGCGATATTTTTCGAAGCAACTTTATGTTCCAGAATATGCGGCTGATAGCGTTGTCCCTTGCAGACTTCGCATTTTTCAATCGCATTGGCGGCGATATCCAGGCTGGTTTCTATGTGGCCCTTGCCTTTGCAGTTCGGGCACTGACTCGTTTTTGTTTTATAAGAAAAGTCCCGGGGTTTCAGGCCTGTTTCGCTCGCAAAGATCTTGGTTATTTCTTTTAACAGATCCAAATAGGTGACTAACAAAGTCTTCGAATGTGATCTTAGCTTCTTAGACTCAAAATAATGCGCTCCCGCATACTTTACTGGGAATTTGATGCTTTCACAATTGACCGGCTTGCCTGTCTCGATGCTCGGAATCAGAATATCTTTCACTAAAGTAGTCTTCCCAATTCCTGATTTACCGCTAATGGCCGTGATGCCTCCAACAGGTACTTCCAGGGATTCTTTCACTAAGGTATATTTGAAAATATTCCGGATGGAAATAGAATCCTTCCCTGCTTTTAAACTGATTGCTTTAGAAGGTTCTTTCAAAAAAGGGTGACAATCTTCCTTTTTTAAATAATCCTTCGGAGTTCCCTGAAAAGTAATATATCCTCCCAACTTACCGGCTTTAGGGCCAAGTTCAACCAACCGATCAGCCTGCAGGATGATCTCTTTATTGTGTTCAATCACAATCACGGTGTTGCCTTTTTCAATAAGATCTTTCAGGATGCTGATCAGGTCCGGAATATTGTCGTTAGATAGTCCTGCGGAAGGTTCATCCAGAAGATAGGTAATATCCTTCAAAGGACTATTCAATTGTTTTATAAGGGCTACCCGTTGGTTTTCTCCGCCGGAAAGCGTGGTAGATTTACGGTTGAGCTGCAAATGATCAATATGCAATTGCTTTGCTCGCTTTATGGTATTGATCAAATGAGGCTGAATGTTAGCGACGAGTTTTTGATCCATTTTCTCCTGCTTGGAATCAGCCGAAAGCCAGATTTCTAAAGCTTTAAAGTCCATTGACCGTATTTGGTGAATCGATTTACCTCCAATTTGAAAGGCCAAGCGTTCCGGTTTTAATCCACTTCCTGCACAATGCTTGCATTCCTCAAGGGAGAAAAGTGCTTTCAGCTTTTCAATATTCTTGTTCTTTCTGGTCTTATAATATTCTTCCTTTAAGTAATGAAAAAGCCCTTCCCATTTCATACTTACCTCCTGAATTCCTTCCCGGGTTTTGGTTTTGAATTGCCAGTTGGCTTTCCATACAGTATCTCCGGCACCGTGAAATAAAATGTCTTTTTGTTGATCGGTCAATTCATTAAAAGGCGTTTCGAGACCAAATCCATATTTAGCACCTAACACCTGTAAAATCGCCATATACTGGCTGCTCGCATGACCATAGTAAGCCAGGGATTTGTTGTGTTCAAAAAGTCCGTTAGCAATACTCTTGTTTTGATCCAGTACTATTTTATCTAAATCGGGGAGCAATTCCTGCCCCATACCGTCGCAAACGGCGCATTTTCCCAATTCGTGATTATTGGAAAAATGGCTGGCGGATAATTCAGTTCCTTCGTACTGGGCTTTTCGGGAAAAGGCAAAACGTAAAATCTTATCTATTCCCGTTTGTTTGGCAATATCAGAGCGATCTGTAAAACTCTTTTCTTTACGGGTAACGCAAATAGTTGGGCTAAGCCCTTCAATATGGTCAACTTCAAACTGAAAATTCACCCCTACTCTTGACTGCTGATAACTCGAAAACTGTTTGGTCATTTCCTGTAATCCGTAGCCATGTATAGTGTCAATAACCAAAGAGGATTTTCCCGAACCTGAAATTCCGGTAATTACAGATAATTGATTCTTCGGAAGATCTAGATCCAGGTCTTTGAGATAATGTGTTCGAGCTCCCTTAATGGAGATCGTATCTCTGCGTTGATCCATCGATTCTTTGAATTCAAGCGCTTTAGGTTTTATACTATTATCCACCAATGTATCACAGGAGGATTGAAAAAGTGGGTGGTTTTCAAAGCAAATAATGCCTGCCGTTTGTTCCTTGAGAAAGTGCAAAGCTTTTAGCAACTGCCTCACATTTTGCTGATGCAATCCAATGCTGGGTTCTTCAAGCAACAATAGCGTCTTTTTTGATTGTTTGGCAAAATGTTTAGTAAGTTTAATGCGTTGCGCTTCACCACCAGACAGCGTGTTTGAAGGCTGGCCGAGCTTGATATATCCCAGGCCTAATTGCAGCATTAAAGCAAGGATTTTGGTGATCTTCTTTTCCCCGGAAAAGAATTCAAAAGCCTCCGCAATACTGAGATTATAAATCTCTGCAATATTTTTATTATTCCAATGTATCTTTAATACTTCGGGCTTAAAACGCTTACCATTACAGGTCGGACAAATCTGGTTGATAGTACCCAACACATTCATAGAAAGCGTAATCACGCCGGCTCCTTCACAGGCTTCGCATCTTCCGCGCTTGTTATTGAAAGAAAAT
>NZ_JBEPWD010000153.1:0-3412 GCF_041642575.1 Salegentibacter sp.
ATGAGATGAGCATTGGCGGAGTTGGGTTTAGATTTATCGATACAGCCGGAATTCGGGAGACCCAGGATGTGGTGGAGAGCATCGGGATAAAACGGACTTTTGAGAAGATAAGTCAGGCCCAGGTGGTTGTGTTTCTGCTGGATTCTGAAAAGTTTAAAGTTCAAAGTTCTACCCCCTCTGCCCCAACCCCCTCTGCCCTGCAGGCATCTCCCCCTAACAGGGGAGAATTCACAGAACTTCTGAGGGAAATAGAAAAGATAAAGAATAAATTTCCGCAGAAGCCGCTTGTGATCATCGCGAATAAGATCGACCAGCTTTCGGATGAAGAAAGGAATAGACTAAGCCAGACCCTAAACCAAATCGAAGGCTCAAGTTTGCAATTGCTTTCTGCGAAAACAGGAGAAGGCGTGGAAGAACTGAAAATGAAGTTGCTGGAATTCGTGAATACCGGAGCGCTGAGGAACAACAACACCATAGTCACCAACAGCAGGCATTATAATGCCCTTCTAAAAGCCCTGGAGGAGATCAACAAGGTAGAAGACGGTCTTAACAACGATCTTTCGGGAGACCTGCTGGCCATAGACATCAGGGAGGCGCTGCATTATTTTGGTGAGATCACCGGAGAGGTCACCAACGATGAGCTGCTGGGGAATATATTTTCTAATTTCTGTATTGGAAAGTAAATAAACAAACCAACAAAAATCAAAACAAACTAAATCGCACGTTATTACAGGACCGGTATTCTGTTTCGACTGGATTATCTTCAATCTACATTGGCATTAATTTAAAAAATTCTAGAGGCAGCTCGGCATTATAAATGATTTTTTAATATTGTTTTTGATTGGAAGAAATGCGTAAGCTGCTTTATTCGCATGATTTCTTCAAGCTTTTCTTTCTTTAGAGGTTTTGTATAAAAATCTAAAATCTTTTCAATGGACTTTGCTTTTTCATGATCTTCTTGGCATAAGGAAGAAGTCACAATAATAATATGCACATTATGTAGGTATGGTTTTCTCTCGCAATGTTTGAGGAATTCCCATCCGTCCATTATAGGCATATTTAAATCTAACAGCACTAGAGAATCTTTCATTCCTTTTTTCGCACTCTGGTTGAGATACTCTATGGCTAACCTTCCGTTTGAAAGTAGAACAGGCTTACGACCCATGACGGCCTCAATGAGACGTTTCTGCAGTAATGCAATAATTTTATCATCTTCTACTATTAAAATTTCCGAAAATGTGTCTGCGTTATTGGATTTATACATTCTCAGTCTTTCTTATAGTTTTAGAAATAATCTGATCCAATTCTTCAACAGAATCGCTGATTATTTCTATTGCTTCTTCTTTTGTCCAGTCCATATAATGCCCCTCTTTTATTAGATCTAGTAACCCCATGATTCTCACAAGGGGTGCCCGGACGATATGGCCATGTTCCCAAGCAATTTCTTTAAGAATCTTATTCCTTTTCATGGTTTCTATATATAACTTTCTTGTTTCCGTAATATCCCTTGAGTTAGTAACCACACCCTGTATGTTAGGATCGTCCTTAAAATTGGTGATAGTAGTTTCAAGGCTTCTCCATTCCCCCTTTGAGTCCCTGAACCGAAACGAAGGAATATTTACCTGACTCTTCTCCGCTACCTGCATAAAAGAGGCCATTACTCCTTCTTTATCCTCAGGATGAATGAAATCAAAGGCGTTCTTCCCAATAAATTCTTCTTGTGGTATGCCGAGAATAGAAGTGACGGAATCACTAACAAACAGATAAGTTCCCTCTAAGTCGAGAATACTTATTAAATCAGAAGATTCCTGTACAAGCGCTTTAAATTTCTTTTCGGTGCCCGTTAACTGATCCTGCTGTTTTTTAATAATCTTTTCTGCTTTTTTTATTTCTGTGATATCCCGGGCTATACCATAAACTCCTAAAATCTTCTGATTAATTATCATTGGCACCAGGGAAACCTCCAGGATGAGATTTCTTCCTTTATAAGATATAAAATGCGCCTCATAATTTTGATCTTCACCTCCAAGTGCTTTTTCAAAATAATTGAAAATTGTGCCACGATCTTCAGGAGCACAAAATGGAAGAAAACTCATTGAAAGAAGTTGTTCTTCCGAAACTTCTGCCATGTCGACAATACCTTTATTCACATTTAAGAAATATCCTTTGGGGTCAAGAGAAAATAAGCCATCCCTATTTTTTTGAATAAAACATTCGCCCTCCGCTCTCCTTGTATCCAGTTCCCGTTGAAGATCTATTCTTTTTCTTTCTTCTAAAACTTCTACAGTTTTGTTCCAAGGCAAGTGAAGAATATACCTTGTCTTGTCAGTGCCTGGTTCTGTTATAGGTATATTGATTACTTCCCAGTAAGATTTGTAGGTTGTTTTGAGAGAATCATAATCTTCATATTGAAAAACTACAATATTTCTAGTCAGATTAGTTTGAGTTAGTGAGGTCTGAATTGTCTCTCGCTGGACATCACACTTCTCAAAGATCTCTGCAATAGTAAGATTCAGTAATTCGCTCGGATTTTTCCCGAGTATTTTACAATATTCTTCATTTACCTCACGCACAAAAAATTTATCACCTTTAGACTCCAATAATAAACAAGCCAGGGGCAAATCTTTAAATATTTTTTCGCAACTCTTTTTCATAATCCACCTCTAAGTCTACTAAAAACGTGATTTTTTATCACGCTAAACAAAACTTAAATCTGCCTCAATAATAGTTAAATTTTTCATAACAAAAGTTATTTAGTCGTGAATTATTTACAGTTTAAAGATGAAAATTAATCAGTCTATCAGATTTTACTTACAAAAAATTATTTGCTTTTTTCTAAGAAAGTATTTTCAGGAATATGTTCAAAAGTTATTTAATCTGCTATCCTTGTACTGATTGCAAACTTGGAAATATCCGTAAATATGAGAATGATTTGAAACTGAAAGAGGAGAGAAAACAGGTGAAATTTGCTATCAATTTTTTATGAAATTTTGTCAGTTAAATACCTTGTTATTTTATTGTACCTTTTTGTACCGTCAATTGTCACCTCATGTACCGGGGAAAGTAAAATGAGGCATCGATTCAATCATTCTCATCCCAGAATTGAATAATCTAACTATAATTTTATTGACAGTCAAGGGAATAAGATGCCTTTTCATCTTTACTCCATAACATCCGCGGGTTCTCATCAGCTAGCCAATTCAGGTGTACTTGCGCCACCTGAATGCAATCGAGATCCGGATTCTGTAAGGCAGAAAAGTTGTACAGGCCTTCGTTATTTGACAAGTTTAAACTGGTAAGGAAGTTATCCCGAACCTCCAGCCCCTCTAAAAGATTTAGGGTAGAAACATTGACGGCAGTAAGTTTATTTCCGGACAGGTTAAGCTCTTTTAAATTTGGAAAATGCCTCACA
>NZ_JBEPWD010000154.1:0-3393 GCF_041642575.1 Salegentibacter sp.
CTAACGTGGAAGATAAGCACCTGGACGAGATCAGGGATAGTTTCCTAAGATATATCTCGAATCAAACCGTCGTTTTTGTAAAAAATATTGATCTGCTCACCGCCCAGGCCGATAAACTTTTCAGCAAGGCAGTTGAAGCTTTTCAGAAACTTTCGGAAGAAATAAAACACAGTGAACCTGAAGCACTTTTCTGTGATGGCCAGCTAATAAGGAGTCAGTTGGAGCTTTTTTCAGTTGTTGAACTGAGCAACCAATCTTACTTTCGTCATCCTGAATTTATTTCAGGATCTAAGTCGAATGAGACCCTGAAACAAGTTCAGGGTGACGGTGGGGTAAAAAGTATAGACTTTCAGACAAAACCACAGCCATCGTTCAATAAACAGTTCGATTTGCTCATCGATAACCTGATCGAAAATCAGGAGAACGGCTATAAAAATTATATTTTCTGTGTTAGCGAACAACAGGCAAAACGTTTCCACGACATCTTTGACGACCAGGAAAAAGAGGTGAAATATGAAACCATAACGCTATCTCTCTTCCAGGGTTTTATAGATGAAGTTGGCAAAAATGTTTGTTATACCGATCACCAGATCTTTGAGCGCTATCATAAATTTCACCTCAAGAATGGTTACGCCAAAAAACAGGCGATAACCTTAAAAGAACTTACCAATCTGGAAGTTGGCGATTACGTGACCCATATCGATCACGGAATAGGAAAATTTGGCGGACTCCAGAAAATTGATGTTGAAGGTAAAAAGCAGGAAGCCATTAAATTGTTCTACGGCGAGCGCGATATTTTGTACCTCAGCATCCATTCGCTGCATAAGATTTCAAAATACAACGGAAAAGACGGGAAAGAGCCCAAGATCTTTAAACTGGGTAGCAATGCCTGGAAAAAGCTAAAGCAAAAAACCAAAGCCCGCGTTAAACATATCGCTTACAATCTTATAGAATTATATGCAAAACGCCGACTTCAGAAGGGTTTTGCCTTTGGGCCCGATTCTTATTTGCAGCACGAGCTGGAAGCTTCTTTTATGTATGAAGATACCCCGGACCAGGGTACAGCAACCCAGGCGGTAAAAGAGGATATGGAAAACGAGCGACCTATGGATCGTCTGGTTTGTGGCGATGTTGGTTTCGGAAAGACTGAAGTTGCGATTCGTGCGGCTTTTAAAGCTGTGGATAACGGTAAGCAAGTCGCTGTTTTGGTGCCTACCACTATTCTGGCCTTTCAGCATCACCAAACATTCACTGAACGCTTGAAGGATTTCCCTGTCACGGTAGATTATTTAAACCGTTTCAGGACGGCCAAAGAACGCCGCGAAACCCTAGCCGATCTCGAAAGCGGAAAAGTAGATATTATTATAGGAACTCACCAATTAGTGAATAAAGCCGTGAAATTTAAAGATCTCGGACTTTTAATTGTAGACGAAGAACAGAAATTCGGGGTTTCGGTAAAAGATAAGCTCAAGACCATCAAAGAAAATGTAGATACGCTCACCCTCACGGCAACGCCGATTCCGCGTACGCTTCAGTTTAGTTTAATGGCCGCGAGAGACCTTTCTACCATCACCACGCCGCCACCAAACCGTTATCCCATTGAAACCAATGTGATAAGATTTTCCGAGGAAACTATACGGGATGCGATCTCTTATGAAATTCAGCGCGGAGGGCAGGTTTTCTTTATTCATAATAGGATTGAAAATATTAAGGAAGTCGCAGGAATGATTCAACGCGTAGTGCCTGATGCAAAGATTGGCGTGGGCCACGGCCAGATGGAAGGTAAAAAACTGGAAAAGCTGATGCTGAGTTTTATCAATGGTGAATTTGATGTGCTGGTTTCCACGACTATCGTGGAAAGCGGTCTGGATGTTACCAATGCGAACACCATTTTCATCAATAACGCGAATAATTTTGGAGTTTCCGATCTGCACCAGATGCGGGGGCGGGTAGGCCGAAGCAATAAAAAGGCATTTTGCTATTTTATTACGCCGCCCTTTTCGGCAATGACAGAAGATGCTCGTAAGCGAATAAGCGCGCTGGAACAATTTTCTGAACTTGGAAGCGGAATAAATATCGCGATGAAAGATCTTGAAATTCGCGGTGCCGGAGACTTGCTGGGAGGCGAACAAAGCGGATTCATCAATGAAATTGGTTTTGAAACTTATCAAAAAATCCTCAACGAAGCGATTGAAGAGCTGAAGGAGAACGAGTTTAAGGAATTGTATGCCGGCGACGAGGATATTGAGGATAAGAACTTTGTAAAAGAAACCCAGATCGATACCGATTTCGAGATCCTTTTCCCCGATGATTACATCAATAATATCACTGAAAGGCTAAATCTTTATACGCAGCTGAATAAGATCACTTCGGAAGAGGAATTGCAAAAATTTGAAGCCGAGCTCGTCGATAGATTTGGGGAACTGCCCGTCCAGGCGGTAGATCTGCTCAACAGCGTGCGCATCAAATGGATCGCTTCAAAGATTGGGTTGGAGAAAGTGCTGCTAAAACAAGGTAAATTGATAGGCTATTTCATAGCCGACCAGCAATCGCGTTTCTACCAGACCAACAATTTTACCCGGGTTCTGCAATACGTGCAAACCCACCGACAGACCTGTAAGATGAAGGAAAAGCAAACCCGAAACGGCTTGCGCCTGCTGCTTACTTTTGAAAATATCAACTCGATAGCCAACGCTTTGAAGGTTTTGGAGCCTTTGGATTTGAAAGCTAAGGTAGAGGTAGAGGAGAAATAATACTTTCCAAAATTGGATTTGAGAGATTATTTTTTAAAGACCTAACAGGTTTGCGAAACTGTGAGGTCTTGTAATGCCATTAAGCAGAATAACTTTACTGCCATTAAATATTCTGTCCAAACTTAAACCCCAACATTTCCTCTAACCTAACCGAGCTTATCTTTTTACCCTTAGAAATCCCATTCTGGTCAAATTGGGGAAGGTTTAGATTCTGTTCTTTAGCTGCCCGGGTATAGTAATCTTCTTTAGTAGGATGATCGGGATATGCGGCGTTAAAAGTCGTGTTCCAAACTTCTTTTATAATGATTTGCAGGATAATTTCTATACAATCTTCCTGCTTGATAAGATTTACCGGGGCTTTCGGATTTTTTATCCCGGTTTTGCCGGCCAGATATTTCACCGGGTGCCTGCCCGGGCCAAGTAAACCTCCAAAACGAATAACCGTGGTTTGAAAATGCTCGTTCTTCAGTAACATTTTTTCTGAGGAGATTAATTGCCTGGCAGCTTCTGAGGTGCCGTTCGCTTCGTCTTCCTCTGTGTATTCCGGGAAATCTTCCCGGTCTTCATAAACTGATGTGGAACTTACAAAAATCACTTTTTCTACCGGAGATTTTTCCACATAATCGGTTATGCGGCCAAT
>NZ_JBEPWD010000155.1:0-3318 GCF_041642575.1 Salegentibacter sp.
GAGACGGTAATAGGGTATAAGCCGGTATGATCTATTAAGTCTTTCAAGGCCTTTCCCTTTGGATAGTCCCAACTAAGGAGTTTTAAGTCTACACATTTAGAATACATAATGGCGTCCTTAGTAAATCTTGTATTGGTGACCACCCATCCTTCAGAGAATATAAATGGATTTTCCTTTTTGCTCTTGTTGAAGTTTTCAATATCACGAAATCTGGAATGAATATACAGCGGTACTTTTATATTACAGCTTTTACCCGGTTCGCCGTGAAATTTACACTCCATTAATAAGGTTTCTTTAGCCTTTGTTGCGATAACATCAACTTCATGGGTTACGCAGGCACCTTGAAAAATATCTCCTACTTCTACATAATATCCGCTGTTGCGAAATACAGCGCCTACAAATTTCTCAAAAGGGAATCCTGTAGGACCAAGTTCATAAATAGCTTTTTTAAGTTTATACCGGGAAGCCAGTAGATGGTCCTTATTTTTTAATAAGCGGAAAGCGCGGTTATACAGTTCCTTCGTGGTAATTCCCATATACAGTTCCTGTTTGAGCCTGGAAAGGATCTTTTCTATAATTTCCTTGCTTGCTCCTGCGCGGGCAAGGGAAGCGGCAACTTTCTTTTCAGAAAAATTAACTTGTTGCCCGGAGGCTTTTTTTATTTTTAAATCTGAAATATCCATAGTTTCCGGAATCCAGGTATATGTTACAAAAATTAAAACAGGCGTGGTAAATATCTTGTTTCGGGAAGCACTAAAATGGGTACCTGTGGTTTTTTAGTGATCTCGTGAAGTATTGACCTGGAGAAAATTCGTTTAAAAAAGCCCGGTTTTTCGCGATTCAGAATTAGTAACTGGCTGCCACGGCTTTCAATGAATGTAATGATACCTTTGGTTACCGAAATATTCGTTAGCGTATGAAAGCTGTGGGAAATATTGCCCAGCAACTCCTGAAGGTGTTCCTTATTGGTTTCCTGTTCTTCATCCAAATTATCATGTTCCTGGATATAGAGTATTCTTATCGCCGCAGAAAACCTATTGGCAATCTCGTTTACATAATTTACTCCCGCCTGAGAACATTTATAACGGAAATTAGTTGCCAAAACTACCTCTTTTTTAATTTCGGGTACAAAGAGAGCATTTTCCGGTACGATTAATACAGGACTGATGGTACAATTATCTGAAACGTGGATGGTATTACTTCCAAAAATACGGTTTTCGGGATCTCCTGAACCTTTCGTGCCCATTACGACGAGATTGATGCTATATTTTTCTATAGCGCGCCGAATACCTTCGGTGACGCTATTATACATAGAAATTATCTTGAAATCGTGGTTTGGGTTTTCATTCATGAGGCTTAAGCCGTCTACCAGCTTTTCAAGACCTTCCATAGACTGTTCATGGGCAAGATCATAAGCAGGTTCGCCAGGTTCTGGAACCATTAAGCTGCTGGTAGTAAAATAATCGGCCTGAAAGACATTTAAAAGATAAAAGGTGCAAACATCTTTTTCAAATAAATGGAGACTATACTCCAGGGCTTTCCAGGCATTCCTGGAAAAATCGGTTGGGACGAGTACATTTTTCATGGCTAAGAGGAATATTTTCCCGAAGGAATTACCAGAAAAGGAACTTTGATATGGAACCCAATTTTATTGATAACCGGTCTGAAAAGCAGGTTCTCGAAAAAAGAATGTTTATTATTTATCATCACCAGCATATCTGTAGGATGCTCATTCTGAAAATCATAAATAGCTTCAGTAAGTGCCTTTTTTTCAATACTGTAAAACTGGTGCTTCACCTTATCCATTTGAGTAGCCAACAATTTTTTGTTCTTTTCTTTTTCTGGAGATAGTTCTTTTTTGTCGAGTACATGGAGGATATTCAATTTTGAATCGTAGCTCCTAATAATGTCTTTTAAAAGCTGAAGTTTCTCGTTGCTGTAATCCAGTTCATAATCTGTTGGAAAGAGAATATTGTCCGGAGTTGTAAATTCATATTCCGAAGGAATAGCTAACAAAGGACATCTCACTTTCTTAATGGCCTGTACGGTATTGGTACCCATTAAGACCTCCTGTGCTCCCGTAGCACCCTGGGTTCCCATAACCACAAGATCGATATCCTTTTCTTTCACCTGATCTTTAATTTCTTCGATAAGAAGATTGAAGGCTGAGATCGATTCAAATTTATGTTTGGGGTTTTTATCTTTAGAAGTGATGCGTCTTTTTACCTTTTGCAGTCCTTTTTCAGAGTTATCCCGGTATATTTCTTCCAACCCGGGTTGGGTGGTGCTGTAAAGAATATATTCGGTATCATAAAGAACCGGGGTATAGGTGTTTAACAGGTAGAAGGTGCATTCTTCATCCCTGAACAAACTCACGGCATATTGAAGAGCGTTTATCGAGTTTGTAGAAAAATCAGTGGGCATTAAAATTTTTTTCATTGTATTAGACTTTAGGTGTTAAACACTTTCCCTATTGAAATTCTGCAGAACCATTAGTGGAATTTTTGGATTGAGACTAATCTTATCTATAGTTCCTTCAAAAAGGATATTTTCCAGTTCACTATGCCTGGAGTTCACCATTACCAGGATATCTATCTTGTGTTTTTCAATAAAATCCATAATGGTGGTTATTTTATCCAGGCCGTCTATCTGGTGGGTCTGAAATTTTATATTTTGAAATTGCTCTTTGAGAAATTTCTGATTATCCTTTTGCCTGAAAGACTCTACCGGGTATTTAGAAATATATAAGGAATATATCTCTGCACCAAAGACCCGCGCTATTTCACTAACAAGTTTTAATTCCCGTTTTTGGTAAGGAACCAGAAAGTTTGTAGGTAGAAGTATCTTTTCCGGGGTATTGTATTTGTAACCTGCTGGAATTCCAAGTACAGGGCATTGTACATATTTCATTACCAACAAAGTGTTTGTGCCAAAACCTAAATTGCGGTCATTGGTCTTTCCCCGGGTACCCATGATACATAGATCGGCATTCTCCATGTCTACCAGGTCATTAACTTCGTCTACCAGAGCCCCAAAGGAGGCTATTTTGTGATAAGTATGTTTAGGGTTAGGTGCAATTTCCCGGATTTTGGTTAATGTTTCTTCCAATTTATCTTCTGCATGATTTCGCACTTTCTCTTTAAGCTCATCCATTAGGCTTCGGCTCAGATTGGTTTCATCATTATAAACCTCATCGGCATATGCGTGCATGAGAAAAAATTCGCAGGTTTCATATTTCAGAAGTTCTACTGCGTATTCAAGCGCATTAAAAGCATTTTCTGAAAAATCGGTTGGAAATACTATTTTTCTCATCTTTTC
>NZ_JBEPWD010000156.1:0-3272 GCF_041642575.1 Salegentibacter sp.
GATCCTCAGATAGCTGAACTGGTTGACAAGGCAAAAGAACCTTATGAAGAACATCTGGAAACTGTGATAGGCTATACTGAAACCCCTATTTACAGGTATCTAACCGTTGAGAATCCAATGGATAATATGATCACCGATGCCGCCCGTTGGAAAACCGGAGCCGACATTTCTATTTCCAATGGTTTTCGTTTCGGAAACCCAATCGTACCCGAAGATGGAAAACCCGCGCCTATAACCCGTGCGAATCTTTGGAACTTACTACCTGTTAATGAAAAGGTGAAAACCGGAAAAGCTACAGGAAAGCAGATTAAAGACTGGTTGGAAAAGGAGATGCATAATGCCTTCGCCGAAGTAGCCACCGAACGTTTTGGAGGCTGGCTGGTGCGTTTCTCCGGAATGGAAGTTGATTTCAACAGCCAGGGAGAAAAAGGAGAGCGTATAAAATCGGTTAAGGTAAAAGGAGAAGAGATGAAAGATGATGAATATTACACCATCTCTGCCTGTGTACGTCCCGGAGATCCATTGGATAACCTTTGTCGTATGCCGAATGTGAAAGATGTAGAGGTTAAGGATTACTATATCCACGATGTGGTTGAGGAGTATCTTAAGGAAAACTCACCGGTATCGCCAAGGTTGGAGAAAAGAGCTTACTGTGAACACTTAGGCCCTAACTCCTTCTCTACCGTTCCCGGTACTGATTACGAGTTTCACTAGGATATTTTAGATCTTTAGATTTTAAGAAGTAAAAGCCGGTTAAATGCTAACCGGCTTTTGTTTTATAAATTATCAAGCCTCATAGAGGCTATATATTTATAGAAATAATTTGATGGATTTCAGAAGCGAGCTCCATAGGAGCGGCATTCTTAAAATTGAAAAGTAAATTCTCTGTTTTACAAACAAACCATTCAACCTAATTATACTCCAAACAATCTTCAGAAGGCGTATAAACCCCGGCCGCCTGCTGGTAGACCAGCTCAGCGCCTAAATGCCCAACCATGCCCAGGTAAACCGAACCGGTAAGCATCATCAGCACCAGGAAGATCTTAAATAGCTGTTTTTTGAAGAAAAGGGGCCTGTATGTTAGCGCAACATCCAGGGCGAATGCCGCGGTGAAGATCCAGGCCGTAATATAGGCCATGTTTTCGTGTTCCTTTAAAACAGTAGGATCACAGAGTTTACGGGAAACAATACCATCGGCCTGGTCCCCGGTATAAATGGCAGTCCAGGCTCCCAGAACGCCCAGCCCAAGAAGGATACTTCCGGCCTGCGGCCAGACTTTGTTCCTGCCCCAGAGCGAAACAATTTTAAATAAAGTAGCTACCAGGAGTAAAGCTACGGGAAAATGCACGGACAGAGGATGAAACACCTCCGTCCGCCAAAATTCCGGGATCTCATTCATGGGTTAATCCAGAATTTTTACCGTTAATGGGTCTAATCTCTTCCCTACTTTTTCTACCTCTACTTCAACCTTTTGTCCTTTCTGAAGTTCCGAGAAATCTACCTCATTCCCAGCTCTGCTAAGTACAGTTTCATCGGTGAAATAAAGTTCCAGGGTTTTGTCGTCGTCGGTTTTAACATAGATCTCTGTTTTTTCGGGTTCTACCTCATCTACGGTTCCCTGATAAGTTCCCGATTCTACAGTATCGGTATCCCCGCAGGCAAAAAACATAAAGATCAAACCGGCAAACATGCTTTTTAAAATTGCACTTTTCATATTTAATTGATTTTAGTTGTTAATCCTTATCTAAGATACGCATTAAAGCAGAATTATTCAGGCTTTGCGAGCCAGAAACCGTATTACCGCGGCTTTGCCTTTGTGATATTCTCCTTCCTCAAGTTCTATCTCCAATTCTTCAAACTCCTCAAACTTATATCCTCTGAAGGCCACTTCGAGCTCCTCCTTGGTATAAAGCATCTCAGCATCCTTTGGACCGCCTGCTTGCGGATTCTCTTTCTGATATTCTATATGTTCCCTACTGAAGCCTTCAAAAATTATCACTCCCTGAGGCTGCAGATATTTGTCGAATTGCTGAAAGTAATGCTCCCTGGTTTTCTTCGGAAAATGAGCAAAAATAAGTCCGATGGCATCAAATTCTTCCTTTTTATAACCCATAGTCTCCAGCTCCCCTACCTGGTAATCAAGCTCCACCTGGTATTCCCGGGCGAGTTTCCTTGCCTTTTTCTTCCCCTCTTCACTAATGTCGAAAGCCGAAACCTCCCAGTCCATTCTAGCGGCATAAACCGCGTTCCTTCCTTCCCCTTCAGCAGGTAAAAGGATGCGGCCGGGCCTTAATTCGTCCAGCTTTTCCTGAAAATAGCTGTTCGGCTTTTTTCCGTAGACATACTCCTTTTCCGCGTAACGTTCATTCCAAAAATCCTTCATAATCCTCTATTTTTTTCTGAAACTGCAAAAAGTGAAGTTCTGTATCCCTCCCGAAGGGGTGATATGATCTACATTTCTGCATTCCAGGGTTTCGAATTTTTCTTTCAGAAGATCGCTCAGCTGCTCTTTTGAATACTGCCTGATCTCCCTGCCACTGCATTTGGTGGGGCCATTTTCTGAAAAGGTGGCCAGCACCACAAATCCCCCACGCTTTACCGCACGTTCCAGGTTGCTGACATATCCTTCCACCTGTTCATCTTCGGTTAGAAAATGTAAAGCGGCGCGGTCGTGCCAGAGGTGGTATCTCTTCTCGGGTTCAAAAGAAGCCGCATCAGCAGCGATCCAGCTCACCTGCTCTGCCTTTTCTCCCAGCCGATCCCAGGCGTGATCCAGCGCCTTTTCGGAAATATCCAGCACAGTAACATCCCGGTATCCTTCCTCAAGAAGATGATCTACCAGATTAGAATCGCCCCCGCCAATATCTATAATTCCGGCGGTTTCAGGCAGGTCCAGGGCTGCAATCATCTCCAGAGAGATCTCCGGCTTTTCCTGGTACCAGGTGGACTCTTCATATTTTTTACTTTCGTAAACTTTCTCCCAATGTGTCTTTGAGACTGCATTCATGATTTTTATTCTTTTTATTCTATAATTTCTGTTACATCTCCTTTGGCTTAGACTTATCCAGAATCTTTATCATATTAAAACTTTTCATCAGATGAAATAGTCCGGGTAAGATCACAAAGCCACCAATCAGCAACATTAGCGCGAGGTTATCTATAGTAGCTTCAGGTGCGAGATTCTCCAGCAGGCTCAGCTCCTTTTCCGCAGTGATTATAATATAAGGAAAATGTGCAATTATAGCAGCAAACATCACCAAAACCACCTGCAG
>NZ_JBEPWD010000157.1:0-3248 GCF_041642575.1 Salegentibacter sp.
TTCTTAATCTTAAATAAGAACCGTCTTCAATATAGCGTGTTGAAGGGCGGGCGTTATTGTTAGGATCTCCAAAAATGGCACGAGGCATGGTGTTGCTGGTGCCTTCGCCAGTCCAACGGTCAAGAACCGCGGTAGACTGGTTACTGGTAACGGCCATACCTTCAGTAAAAATTCGGTTGGCGTTAAAGATGTCATTTCCGTAGACTCCCTGAAGGAAAATATTCAGATCAAAATTCCCCATTTTAAAGGTATTATTAAAGGAATATGTGAAATCGGGGTTTGGATTACCAATAATGGTACGGTCATCGTCATTTATGACACCGTCATTATTTAAATCCTTATACCTGATATCTCCCGCAGCGGTACTGGTAGCAGGATCATTCCCGGCAACCTGCACGGCGGCATTGTCTACTTCTTCCTGGGTTTGGAAAATTCCCGCTTCCTCAAATCCGTAGAAAACATTCACCGGATAATTTGGCTGAATTCTGGCCAGATTATAATTAAGGCCTATTCCGCCGGTTGTCATTGGGGTATCGCTATTAATATTCATCACCTCGTTATCGTTGTAAGTGAATACGAAATCTGAGGTCCAGCTGAAGTTTTCCTTTTCGATATTTTGTGTAGTTAGTAAAACTTCCACCCCCTGGTTTCTTATCTTCCCAGCATTGATAGAAGGCACAAAAACATCAGAATATCCTGAGGTTACCGGCACCGCCATTGGCACAAGCATATCTTCGGTATCCTTTCGGTAAAGATCGAGGGTTAAGTCTACTCTATTATCGAACAAAGTGGCATCCACTCCAAAGTTGTATTGTTTCTGGGATTCCCACTGCACGTTGGCATTGGGTAAAACCGTAGGAACCGCAGCTGTTACCAGGTTTCCGTTGAAATTATATAGATTGGTGTTATAGGAAGAGGCAAAGGCATAGTTTCCTATCTCCTGGTTTCCGGTAATTCCATAACCCGCACGAATTTTCAGATCGTTGATGTTTTCAGAATCGACAAGAAAATCTTCTTCTGAGAGTCTCCATGCTGCAGATGCAGAAGGGAAAGTTCCGTATTTATTTCCTTCACCGAATCTGGAGGAGCCGTCACGACGTACCGTAGCGGTTAGCAAATATTTACTTCGGAAATCGAACGTCCCACGAGCAAAATATGAGAATATTGCCCATTCTGATTCCGTTCCGCCAATTTCCTGCTGGTCGGTTCCACTGTCCAGTTGCTGGGTAGATTCGCTGGCAAAATTCTGAATGGATCCTCCCATTGTCTTAAACCTGTTTTCCTGAGCACTGGTACCTACCACTCCGGTAAATCTGCTTCCGTCTTCAAAGCGTTTCTCGTAGGTAAGGGTATTATCCCAAAGTAGGGTTATGCTCCGGTTGGAAGATTCCGATAGAAATTCGTTCTGACCGATGTGGGCATCCCATTCATAAGAAGGAGCCCAGGTTCTACCAAACCAGAAGTTTGTTTCCCCGCCAAAGAGCGTTTTAAAGGTAAAATCTTCAAGGAAATCCAATTCGGCAAAAACTGATCCCTGGATGTTGTAACCTTCGGTAGAGTTATCTACAATATTTGCCTTACCAATAGGATTTTCTACGTCTCCGTAATATAAAGGCTGACCAAGCGGTCCCGAGAAATCACCGTCTTCGCGATAGATTGGATTGGTAGGAAGTGAAAAAATCGCGTTATTGATATTAGTATCTCCGCTTTCCTTTTGATCATAATTCATTTTGAGGTTATTCCCAAAACGAAGGTTATCGTTGATCTCGGTTTCACTGTTAAATTGAAAGATGTAGCGTTCGTAATCGTTATTGATAATAATCCCTTTCTGATCAAAGGCATTTAACGAAGTATACACCTTAGTATGTTCATTTCCATTGCTGAAGGAAACAGTGAAATTGTTCTGCCTTCCGGTTGTGAATAAGGCATCCAGCCAGTCTGTACCTTCGCCAAGCGAAGAAGGATCAGCATATTCAGGATTTGTTTCATATCCGGCATTGGAGAGCATTTCATTATTAAATTCAGCAAACTGACGGGCATTTAAAACGTCAATCATATCGGTAGAATGCTGAATCCCTGAAAAGGCTTCCACATTAAACTGCCCTTTTCCGTCTTTCCCGCTTTTGGTGGTAATTATTACAACCCCATTTGCTCCACGTGAACCGTAAATAGCAGTGGCCGAAGCATCCTTCAAAACCTGCAGTGACTCAACATCCTGCATGTTCACCTGATTTAAACCGCCGTTTAGTGGCACTCCATCTACCACTACCAAAGGGTCGTTATTCCCAATTGTCCCAATTCCACGAATTCTAATAGTAGGATTTGTCCCCGGAGCACCTGAGGTAATTACCTGTACGCCGGCAGCCCTACCTTGCATGGCATCACCGATGTTTGAAGCCGGCTGCGATTCTACATCATCCAGATCTATAGAAGCGACAGATCCTGTTAGGTCTCGTTGTGTTGTCTGGCCGTAACCAATCACTACCACCTCCTCAAGGGCGTCGGCGTCTGATTCCATTACGATCTCAACTTCTTCGGAAGTAGCTTCAAACGTTTGCGTTACATAACCTAAAAAACTCACTTCCAGTTGAGCATTTTCACTTACGACAAGCTCAAAATTTCCGTCAAAATCGGTTACCGCACCATTACTGGTTCCTACTTCTACTACCGATGCACCTGGTAGTGGAATTCCCGTTTCGTCGAGAACAATCCCGCTAACGGTAATATCAGAACCTTGTGCCCCTGCAAAAAGTGGAAGGCAGAAAAGGAGCATCAACGTCACTTTCGCCCGTAGTCCTCTAATTCTTAAAATTTTAAATTCATTTCGCATTTGCTAAAATTTAATGTCTGTTAAAAAGTTTTTGTGTCAGTTAATCATAGACACCTCAAACTTCGAAAAATTAAGGCTTCCTTTTAGATTTTCAAAAATCCATATAGAAAAATACACAAGTAAATAAATTATAATTTATTGTATATCAGATTTTTAGATAAAATTATATACGTAGAAATATATAGAAAATAAGAGGTGCTACAAAAGAAAATTAGAGCTTAAGCGTGGTATTTTCGATCAGTTTATCGTCAAAATCCTTTTTATCCAGCCGTGATTTTTTCCTAATCTTGGTTTTATAAGCGTAGATAGAGTTAACGGAATACCCAAGGATTTGAGCGATGATTTCGTTGTGTTTAATTCCGAGTCTTATTAAGGCAAAAATGCGGAGTTCTTTATTGAGGAGCTGACCATTTTTCAG
>NZ_JBEPWD010000158.1:0-3192 GCF_041642575.1 Salegentibacter sp.
ATGAAACCCTTCGGTGGAATTCGCGTTGTAGAAGGCGCGGTTGCTGAAAGAGGACTGAAAGTAGCCGATTGGGTAACAGAATTATTCAATTATACTAAAGATCATAACAACGCAGTGTTTTCAGCTTATGATGCCGAAATAAGAGATTACCGCTCTCACGGGGTTCTTACGGGATTGCCCGATAATTATGCCCGCGGAAGAATAATCGGGGATTATCGTCGTCTTGCGCTTTATGGAGCCGACCGACTTATCGCGGCGAAAGAAGCCGATAAAGCTGCTGTGGAAGGGGAAATGGATGACTACAAGATTCGCCTGCGCGAGGAAATAAACGATCAGATCATTGCTTTAAAAGACATCAAGAAATTAGGTTCTTTATATGAGCTTGAACTTGGTCGCCCGGCCGAAAATGCAAGAGAAGCTGTTCAGTGGGTGTATATGGCCTACCTGGCTGCCGTAAAAGAGCAGGATGGTGCTGCTATGTCCCTGGGGAATGTTTCTTCTTTCCTTGATATTTATTTTGAAAAAGATCTCGCCAGCGGACTTATAACCGAAGCGGAAGCCCAGGAACTGGTTGACCAGTTTGTGATGAAATTACGCATAGTTCGTCACCTTAGACCTGGTGCCTACGATGATATCTTCGGGGGTGACCCTACCTGGGTTACCGAAGCCATTGGAGGGCAGTTTGAAGACGGAAGAACCAAGGTTACTAAAACTTCTTTCCGCTTTTTGCAAACCCTTTATAACCTCGGGCCATCCCCGGAGCCAAACCTAACCGTTCTGTGGGCTGAAAATCTTCCGGAAGGCTTTAAAAAATTCTGCTCTAAGGTTTCTATTGATACTTCTTCCATTCAGTATATGAATGACGATATGATGAGAGAATACCGCGGCTCTGATGATTACGGGATTGCCTGCTGTGTCTCTCACCAGGATCTTGGAAAGAGAATTCAGTTTTTTGGGGCACGGGTGAATTTACCAAAAGTTCTGCTGATGGCTCTGAATGAAGGTCGTGAGGAAATTTCAGGAAAAAAAATAGTGAAAGATATTGCTCCGGTTGAAGGAGAATACCTGAATTACGATGATGTAATGGAAAAGTTCAAGCCTGCAATGGCAGAAGTTGCCAGGGTATATTCTAAAACTATGAATATCATCCACTACATGCACGACAGGTATTATTATGAAAAAGCCCAGATGGCATTATTAGATTCCGATCCGGGTGTGGATATGGCTTATGGTGCTGCCGGAATCTCAATCATCGCCGACTCCTTATCTGCCATTAAATACGCCCGCGTTAAACCAATCCGAAATGAGGATGGACTTACCGTGGACTTCGAGATCGAAGGAGATTTCCCTAAATTCGGAAACGATGATGATTGGGTAGATAATATTGCCAAAGATATTTCACATACTTTCTATACCCAACTGGCGAAGCACAAATGCTATAAAAATGCTGTGCCAACTATGTCTCTGCTTACCATCACCTCTAATGTGATGTATGGTAAGAAGACAGGTGCCACTCCCGATGGGAGAAAAGCCGGAGAAGCATTCGCTCCTGGAGCGAATCCGGTTCACGGGCGCGATACCCACGGGGCCATAGCTTCCCTGAATTCGGTTGCAAAACTTGATTACCGCGATGCGATGGACGGGATTTCCAATACTTTCTCTATAGTACCAAAGTCTTTGGGAAGCGCTCCTGAAGATCAGGTAGGCAACCTGGTGAGCCTTCTGGATGGATATTTTTCCAATAAAGGACATCACCTTAATGTAAATGTGCTGAACCGGGAAACTTTGATGGACGCCTACGAGCATCCGGAGAACTATCCGCAGTTAACGATAAGGGTTTCAGGATATGCGGTTAATTTCATCCGCCTGTCTAAAGCACATCAACTGGAGGTAATTACAAGGACCTTCCACGAAAGAATGTAAAATTTAAGTGTAGCGCTTTGGGTTTGGTACCGGTTTGATTTTTCCCTAAGAATCATTCCGGTACTGTTACTCAATTCTCAATTGCTTCTCAAGAACAACGAAATGATCAAAAACGGAATACTTGTTTCCCAGGATGCTACCCCGCTCAATGAGGGAACAACAGATCAACTGAGGATTCATTCCATCGAGAGTTTCGGGACTCATGACGGCCCCGGAATAAGGATGGTGGTGTTCGTTCAGGGCTGCCAATTTCGTTGTCTCTATTGCGCTAATCCCGACACTATGGATGTGAAGGGTGGTAGTTTTATAGAAATAGAAGAAATTGTTGAACGGGCGATCCGGCAGAAACGCTACTTCGGAAAAACCGGAGGGGTAACCGTTTCGGGCGGGGAACCTTTGCTACAGCGGAAGCCCCTGAAGCAACTTTTCAGAAGACTACACGAGGAAGGAATCAATACGGCTCTTGATACCAACGGCCGACTTATAGACCAACAAACAAAAGAGCTGCTGGAAGAAACAGATGTACTGATGCTGGACGTCAAACATTTTAATGAAGAATGGCACCGGAAACTCACGGGACTTTCCAATAAAAACACCTTCAAGGTGGCCGCACACCGGGAAGAATCAGGAAAACCAATGTGGCTGCGATACGTACTGGTTCCCGGCTGGTCTGACCAGGAGGAGCATTTGCACGAACTGGGACAGTTTTTCAAGGATTATAAGCAGATAGAGCGAATTGAGTTGCTGCCATATCATATGCTGGGAGTGCATAAATGGGAAGCCCTGGGAATGGAGTACAAGCTGAAAGGCATTGAACCTCCAACTCAGCAGAAACTTGATGCTACAGCTGAAATTCTACGGAAATATTTTAAGGAAGTAAGAGTAAATTAAATACGGGCAGCGAAATGCCTGTTCCTGGTTTTTCTATTTTTATTCAACTAAAGTCAGGGTGCAATGGAAAAAAAGCTTGGTATCATTTATTCCAGTGTGGATGGGCAAACTAGAAAGATCTCTGAAGCCTTACTGCACCAGTTGCAGCAGCATGTAGAAGCTAGATTATTCTCCATTGAGGATTTCCAGGAAGATGTTACTGAATTTGACCTCCTGATCATAGGTGCAAGTGTACGCTACGGAAAACATAATATCAAGATCAGGGAATTTGTCTCACACAACAAGGAAAGCCTTGGCAAGATTACTACCGCCTTTTTTTCTGTAAACCTGGTGGCCCGCAAAGAGGACAAGAATTCCCCCGAGACCAATCCCTACCTG
>NZ_JBEPWD010000159.1:0-3185 GCF_041642575.1 Salegentibacter sp.
AAAACTATGGAAAATTTCTGGTTGTTTGCCATAGGAGTTTTTACCGCGTTTTTTGCGATCAATAATCCTGTGGGGAATATCCCGATCTTTATGAGCCTTACCAAACAGGCTGATAGGACCAGGAAGAGACATATTTCCAAAAAAGCAACTTTTACGGCTTTTATTATAGTTTCCGGTTTTATAGTTTTGGGAAAATATATCTTCGATTTCTTCGGATTAACTATCCCGGCCTTTAAGATTACGGGAGGAATACTTGTTTTTTTCGTGGGATTTGAGATGATTCGAGCGCAGCAATCCAGTATTGATAACCAGACCGAGATAGACTTTAATGAAGGAATTTCGATTTCTCCATTAGCAATTCCAATTTTGGCGGGACCGGGAACGATAGTAACGGCAATGAACTATACCACCACAGCCGATTATCTTGATATGGCTATTTTAGTGTTAGTGTTTGGTCTTGTAATGTTACTGAATCATTTGGCTTTTATTTCGAGTGATTACCTGGTGCGGTTCATCGGACAAAACAAGATCATTGTGATTGAAAAGATTATGGGACTGATTATCGCTATAATCGGGACCAACATGTTTATACAGGGAGTAAATCTTGCTTTTCTGGAATAGATTAAGCCTTATGGTTATGAAACCAGTCGGAGACCATTTTGTCGAAAGTATGGATTTCTTTGCGTAAAAGATTAAGAAACTCAACTTCCTTTACTCCACAGCATTCCAGTTTTTTGCAAAGACTTTTCAGGTTTCGGGCTACTGCTCTGATATTTCTTATCCGTTGAAGGCGTGATTCTGAATTTGGGGCGCAAGCTGCCGATGCAATTCCGGGGGCGAGCTGAAGCGATTCAGTAACCAGATGTCCGGCTTCAAAATCTTGTGGGTTAGCAGAAAGATCCATCTCCAAAACGTGTTTATCATTTGTGAAATACGCAGCCATAGCACGTGAAATTCTAAAGATCTCCAGGGCTTTTCTGTATACCGGTAAATGATAAGTATTGTTTGGAAATGCTGATTCCATATTCTTCCAATTTTAATCTAAATTTACCAAGAAAGCCACAGTGTCTTCTTTCATTTTTAATTCTGAATAATTAATTTACCTTTGATTTTAAGGAATTACTTCTGAAAACTTTAAATATGAAGATAGACGAATTGAATTGGGCCATCCTGGAAAGACTTCAAAAAAATGCTCGCAGATCCTTCTCAGATATAGGTAGAGAAATTGGGTTGAGTTCCCCGGCAGTGGCCGAGAGAGTTAAAAAAATGGAAGATGCCGGGGTTATTTCAGGTTACAAAACCGAGGTTTCCTATCATAAAACAGGCTATCAATTGAAAGCTATAATCACCTTACGTGCATTCATGGGGCGACTGAAACCTTTTTTGGAAAAAGTTGTCGAATTCAGGGAGGTGGTTAATTGCTATCGTATTACCGGAAATGAGAACATTATAATGGAGGTGGTTTTATCTGATCAGGTTCACCTAACCGAATTTATAGATCGTCTTATTACTTACGGAGAAATAAAAACCCACATTATTCTTTCTAACGTGATTGAGCATGCGCCTATAAAGAGAAGGCTTGGTTAAAATTTATTAATCTCACCCCTTTTACACTTGTTAAATAATGCCTTTTTTGGAGGTTTTGTTAACTTATCTTTACGCCTCGCTATCTGTTTAAGTTAAATCCAAATTAATTGTAATTTTCTTAATACTTCTACGACTTATCTGTGACTAGATTTGTACTAGTCGAAACAATAAAATTAATTATGAGAAAATATAGTCCTTTATTTTTAATACTAGCCGTGGTGACCGGGCTGATAGGCTTTACAGGTCTTAGTTTTTCCGGGATTGAAGTTGTGAGAGTATTATTTTTGATATTTGCCGATCTTTTGGTAATATCGATTTTAGCCAAACTGATATTTCCGTCTGAAAAAATGAAATTACAAAGAATAAAATCTGAATAAAGAATTTAATTCTTTCCCAATAAAAAGCTTTCATCTTATAAGATGGAAGCTTTTTTTATGGATTATTTTTAAATTACAAATTGTATCTTTATAATAAAGCAATTAAATGATACGACTTTTTCTAAGTTTAATAATTGGGATTTTTATCTTGAACCATTCCTGGTCCCAGGAAACTCTTATCTCTAAAGGAGTTGTTGTAGATTCCTTAACCGTGCAGGATAGTATTTCTGAAAGTTTTTCTATTTATATTCCGAAGGACTTTGAAAACGGGGAAACCTGGCCGGTTCTTGTACTCTTTGATCCTGAAGGTAGGGGGAGGTCTACGGCCCAGCTTTTTAGAAGTATTGCGGAAGAACAGGGGTATATTATTATCGCTTCAAATGAGATTTTGAATAAAACCTCATTACAAACCAATCTTCCAGTGGCTGCCCGGCTAATAGAACGTTTGCTTATTTCAATTCCTGCTAACCCATCTATGATATACGTAGGAGGCCTGCAGGAAGGGGCTCAATTAGCATCGGCAACCCCTTTAATTTATAAGGAAATTCGCGGAGTACTTGCCGTAGGGGACGCCTGGATCAATACTGAATTAACCGAAAAGATGAAACCATTTTTCTTTAGCGCCGTAGCCGGCGATGAAGATGCCGGACTTTTTAAGTTACAAGCTTTTCTGGAGTATTATAAACGGGAAAAATATCCAACAGAAATTAATTTCTTCGATGGGAAAAATGACGAATGGCCCGACACTTTTGTTTTGAGCAACGCTGTTTCGGCTTTCACTCTTGATGCATTGGCAAAAGGATTAAGAGAAAAAGATCAGGGGTTTGTTCAAAATTTGTTTGAAAAAGAACTTAAATCTGCCGAGATGCTTCGACGGCAGAGAACTTACCTCAGAGCATACGAGAAACTAGAACAAATAGAGAACAAGTATTCTCTTTTTGATGTTGACTTAAATAAACTGAAAGATCGCCAAAAGGAGCTGAGGCGAAATAGAGCCTATAAACAGCAACGCCGGGATTTTAGAAGAGCTGAGAGTTTAGAGGGTGCCAAGCAGGAAGAATACCGTCAATTGATGGATATGGATATTATAAGTACTAATTTTGAAAATATCGGGTGGTGGGAATACCAGATGGAAGAACTTCAAGAGAAGGCTGAGAAAGGTAATCTTGCCGAAAAAAAAGTCTATAACCGCTTGCAGGATTTTCTGAAGGAGCTGACCCG
>NZ_JBEPWD010000160.1:0-3011 GCF_041642575.1 Salegentibacter sp.
ATTACCCTGGAACTTACTTCCGATGTTAACTCTCCGTTTGCCTATATAGACAGGGATATGATGGATAAGGTTTTTTTTAACCTACTCTCTAATGCCTTTAGGTTTACACCGAAAAACGGAAATATTTCTATCAATATTTCTGAAACCGAAAAGCTTATTGAGATTTCTATTAAAGATTCAGGCATGGGTATCCCAAAAGAGGAATATCAGCGCATCTTTGATCCTTTTACCCAAGCTACAAATAATGCGAAAGTAAGTTCAGGACTTGGTCTTTATATCACTAAGCAGTTTGTGGAACTGCATAAAGGGCATATTGGTGTCACTTCCCGTCAAGGGGCTGAATTCAAGGTGTCCCTGCAAAAAGGTAAGGAGCACCTGGCCGAATATCAGGTTTCTGAAGAGGAATTACCAATAAAATCAGATCATTCAGATGTGATTCCCATTGAGGAAGTTGAAAAATTGGAATTTCCGGTCCCGGCAGAGGACGAGAACAAAGAATGTCTCTTGATTATTGAAGATAATCATGATCTCTCCCAGCTTCTTTACAAAAAATTCTATCCTTTTTACCGGGTATTTCTTTCTGATGGTACCGACGGAATTGAACAAGCCCTGGAAATAATTCCCGATGTGATAATCTGCGATTTGAATTTACCGGAAAAATCCGGTTTTGAAATATGCCAGGAACTTAAAAACGATTTACGTACGTCTCACATTCCAACGCTTATTTTAACGGCGCTGAGCGACGAAGAATCACGCTTAAAAGCTCTCAAATCAGGGGCCGACATGTATATTACCAAACCTTTTAATTTTGAAGTGCTGGAGCAATCAATTATTTCAGTGCTATATAACCGGGAAAAATTGCGGTATTACTACACTAATAAAATCGATGAAGTTAAAGACGAAGAATTCAACACCTCAGAACAGAATTTCCTTAAAGATTTGAATTCATTGATCGAAAAGAATCTGGCGCAACCCAATTTTACCGTAGAAGATCTCGCACAGCAACTTCACATTTCCCGGGTTCAGCTTTACCGAAAAGTCAAGGCCATATTAGGGATAAGCATTAGTGAATACATCAATTCTCAAAAACTGGCTAAGGCTAAAAGCCTGCTTCAGGATTCCAATCTGAATATATCTGAAATTGCCTACCAGTTGGGCTATTCTTCTCCCGGATATTTCTCCACCTCGTTCAAGAATAAATACGGCGTTTCTCCAAAACAATTCAGAAGTTAAGAAAATGTTACTTCTCATCTTTTAATTCTCTTGAAATAAGGTAACAGAAACGTAAAATTTGTATCAAATTCATAACTATAACGTTATCGTAGAATTTTATTTTTACTTTTAATTAGCTATATTACAGTTGATTAGCCCTTGCTTCACTCCCCCTTAACAATATTGTAACTTTTTGAATAGATCTTAGAATTTACCGGGTCATTTTAAATATACTTTAGTAATCACGATAATAAATTGAGATATGAACAAGATATTTGCCTGGTCGATAAGTGCAGCTTTAGCCGGCTTTTTATTCGGATTTGATACGGTGGTGATTTCCGGGGCCGATAAACAACTTCAGGCACTTTGGGGGACCTCCGATGCTTTTCACGGCTCGGTAGTAATGGCTATGGCCTTATGGGGAACTGTGGTAGGAGCAATTTTTGGCGGGATTCCCACCAATAAATTCGGAAGAAAAAATACCCTTTTAATAATAGGTGTACTTTATTTTATTTCGGCACTTGGTTCGGCGCTTGCTAACGATCCTATTACTTTTGCTGCTTTGCGTTTTATTGGTGGTTTAGGGGTTGGTGCGTCTACTATTGCAGCTCCCACTTATATTTCTGAAATAGCGCCGGCAAAACACCGGGGAAGGCTGGTTTCTATGTACCAGTTCAATATTGTTTTAGGAATTTTAATCGCTTTTCTTTCTAACTATTTACTAAGAAATACCGGCACGGAACCATGGCGATGGATGGTGGGAATTGAAGCAGTTCCTGCTTTTATTTACTTTCTTTTTGTGTTGTTTATTCCGAAAAGCCCCAGGTGGCTTATTTCGAAATCAAAAAATTCCGAAGCAGCTGATATTCTACAGACTATAAATCCGGAAACAGATCTGGAAACGAAAATGCAGGAAATCAAGCAGCAGTCTGAAGCTGAAGTTTCGGGGGAGAATATCTTTATGAAAAAATACCGTTTTCCGCTCATCCTGGCATTTCTGGTGGCATTTTTCAACCAGCTTTCCGGGATAAACGCTTTCCTGTATTATGCACCAAGAATTTTTGAAGAAGCCGGCCTTGGGGCTAGTACAGCCTTGTTAAGCAGTATTGGGATAGGCGTGGTGAATTTGCTGTTTACCTTATTGGGAGTTTTCTTAATCGATAGATTAGGTAGGAAGCAACTAATGTTTATCGGCTCGATTGGCTATATCATTTCTCTGTCGCTTGTGGCAGCCGCGTTTTTCCTTAATTGGGGCGGGCTATGGGTACCTATATTCCTCTTCCTCTTTATTGCGGCTCACGCTATTGGGCAGGGCGCGGTGATCTGGGTATTTATTTCTGAAATATTTCCGAATCATTTACGGGCATCAGGACAGGCTTTCGGCTCTTCAACACATTGGGTGCTGGCGGCCATAATCCCGTCGCTTATTCCATTCTTGTTTTCCACTATTGGAGCGGGCTACGTATTTGCCTTCTTCGCTTTTATGATGGTGCTGCAGCTTCTTTTTGTGATCTTCATGATGCCAGAAACCAAGGGTAAATCCCTGGAAGAATTAAGCGCAGAATTAGCCCTAAAAGATAACGGAGAACTTTCATATAAAAATAATTAATCAAACCAGAAGTCATGAAATATATTTATCAAACTTTAGTTTTCTTTTTTCTGGGAGGTATGCTCTTCACGTCTTGTAAGGATCGTGAAACAGAAGAGTCTCCTTCAGAAAATGATACCGTAGTGCAGGCCGACGAAGATTTTCGCCCGGACTTTCACTTCACACCAAAATCCGGATGGATGAATGACCC
>NZ_JBEPWD010000161.1:0-3007 GCF_041642575.1 Salegentibacter sp.
CTGGGGGATGCCTATGTTGTGGAAGAAGGATTGCAAGAAGGAGATGAGATCGTGGTAAATGGAACGTTTACGGTAGATGCGGCGGTACAGCTGGCCGGGAAGCCCAGTATGATGAATCCTTCTGGAGATGCAACTTCGACTGGCCATGACCACGGTAATTCCAGCAGTACTGCTGAGGAAGAACGCACTCCTGATGAGACTTTTGAAATTTCCGAAGAGGCTAAAGCAGATCTCGGAAAATTTTTAACTACTTATTTGGAGCTGAAAGATGCCCTTGTTGCCGATGACTTTGATGCAGCTGAAAACCAACTGGCATTACTAGAAAGCCGGTTTAAGGAAATAGAGGACTCAAATTTTGATGAAAAAGCAGCCGATGCCTGGGAAGGCTATAAAACTCAGCTGGAAAGAGATCTTTCCAGCATTGCTTCAGCAAAGAATATTGAAGCTTTAAGAGAATCTTTTGATGAATTTTCCAGTGTGATAATAAGAATTGCTGCAGTTTTCGACCCATTAGACGAAAAACTTTATGTGCAGCATTGCCCAATGGCCGATAATGATCAGGGGGCCGATTGGCTTAGCCTTTCAGAAGAGATAAGAAATCCCTATTACGGAGAGGCCATGCTTACCTGTGGGGAGGTAACCGGAATTGTAGAATAAACCAGTAACCAACTAAATCAAATATTATAAATCAATATATGAAATTTGCTTTAATGCGTTTCCGTCATTATTATGTTATGGAGGAATGTTTCTAAATGTGGTCAGTATAGAGAAACTGGAAATAAATTTTATATAAGTTTGTCGAATTAAAAGTCAAAAAGTGGTTAAACGAAAAACAGCCCTTAAATTAAGACAGGCCCACAGATACCTGGGACTTTTTATAGGAATTCAGTTCATCATGTGGACCGTTAGCGGGATGTACTTTAGCTGGACCGATCTTGATGAGATCCATGGAGATCATTTTAAGAAGGAAAGCGTGGAGAATCCTGAGTTTTATGGTCTTCAGGGGCCGGGACAAATAATTTTTGAAGCTCCGGTGACCTCATTAGAACTTAAAGATATTGGAGGTGAAGCTTTTTACCTTGTAAATGGGAATAGCCTTATTGATCCTAAAACCGGAGAAGAAAGACCGGATATTACTAAAGAAGAAGCTTTGAAAATCGCGAATAAACATATGCGGGATGATTTGGAGGTTGCGGGGATCGAACTTATAAATGAAACGGGTAAACACCACGAATATCGCAGCGGAGCCTTGCCGGCTTATGTAATTTCCTATCTACAACCGGCCGATCTGAAAGCCTATGTCTCGGTGGAAGACGCTACTTTTAGATCTGTACGGCACAGAGACTGGCGCTGGTTTGATTTTCTCTGGATGACCCATACGATGGATTATGAGGGTAGAGATGATTTTAACAACCTGGTGCTTCGGATATTTTCACTGATGGGCCTGATTACTGTATTCAGCGGGTTTGTCCTGTGGTACATTTCTTCACCATCGATAAGAAAACTTCAGAAACGATTTAAATAAGAATAATTTTAAACACAAATAAGTATAAAAACAGAAACCATGAAAAAGAACTTAAGAAACCTAATGATGCTTAGTCTTGTAGCCGGAACTTTAACCATGACTTCCTGCCGCGATGCTGAAGATAAGAAAGATGAGCCGGCAGAGCCTATGCAAAATGAAATGCATCAGGATGATGATATGGAAGATATGGATCATAGCAGCCAGGGGGAAATGAAAAATTACCAGGGTGAAGCGATGAATGCTGAATTCAAAGATGAAAATACCGCCGAAGCGTATGAATTGTATGTAGGAATAAAAGATGCCCTGGTGAATACCGATGCTGAAACTACTCAAAGTAAAGCCCAGGAACTGGCGGAGACTGAAGCCTCTGAAGAAGTTACTTCAGCTGCAATGAAGATAGCAGACACCGATGATGTAAATAAGCAAAGGGAAGCATTTTCAGAGCTAACTACTGCTATGGAAAAACAACTTGAAGGAGCCCTTGCTTCGGGAGAGATCTACAAGCAATACTGCCCGATGGCTTTTGAAGGAAAAGGAGATTACTGGTTTTCTAATTCAAAAGACATCTTTAATCCTTACTATGGCGACAAAATGCTTAAATGTGGTAGGGTAGATGATACGATTAAGTAAATTAAATAAGGCTGTCTAAAAATATGGTTTTGTTACGTTGAGCGGAGTCGAGATGTGATGAACTAAAAATGTTGTTTTCGGCGTTGCAGGAACTAACATTTTAAAAGTCTTTAGACAGTCTTATTTTTAAATTTTCGGAAATTTGAGAAACATTCTGCATATAAAAAATATGGTTTGTGATCGTTGCCTGGCTAGTGTGAAAAATATTCTCGAGCAGCAGGAACTGTCATATTCGAAAGTTAGTTTGGGCAGAATCGAATTAAATCAGGAGATTTCTGAAGAACAATTGCGTTCGCTGGAACAAGAACTTAATAAAACCGGCTTCGAACTGGTTATAGAACGCAGCGATAAGATTGTAAATGGTATAAAGGCTCTCATAATTGAAGTAGTTTACCGGCGGGGAGATTTCAAAAATAAAAAGCTTTCTGAAATTTTAAGCGAAGGATTGCATTACGATTACAGTCATCTAACTGGTATGTTTTCGAAGGCTGAAGACCAGAGCATCCAGAATTTTTATAACAAAGTAAAAACTGAACGTATTAAAGAACTTCTTGAATATGACGAGCTCAGTATAGCCGAAATAGCTGATGAAATGGGTTACAGTAGTGCAGCTTACCTTGCTACTTTTTTTAAGAAAGAAACGGGCCTGAAGCCATCAGAATATAAACAAGAATTTGTTTCCCGAAATTCTTTGGATAGAATCTAATCAGGATTTTACTTTGTTCTTCTCCAGGTTTCAATAATTTTAAAATTAAATTGAAATCTTAATATGTTATAAATCAACGACTTTAATTGGCTGGAATACGTCAATTTTGCCATTTTCTTATAACTTCTTACCATAATTTTAAAACT
>NZ_JBEPWD010000162.1:0-2957 GCF_041642575.1 Salegentibacter sp.
CCTATTCACAGTTATTTTTTAATTCTAAAGCTTGTGCGATATCGCTCCAGGAGATCGCAGTAACACTGCCATCATCGTGAACCGGAAAAAATGCACCATTCTCAAAATCACCATAAGACTTCTGAGTAAGTGCAACTCCATCAGTGTTAGTGGTAATTTCTCCTCCAAAAGTCCCTACATGTGCTAAGGTTTTTCGGTCAAAAACCTCAAATTTATTGTAATCATCACTTTGGTCAGTGGTTATGTAATAGCCAGAGGTATCTGCTTTACACTCAAAAAGCGCAATGCCTTCCGGTTCACTGTCAAAATATTTATTTGAAATAATTTCCCCGGTAAATTCACCCTCAGGGGAGTAAATTTTAATATTTCTTTGTTCGCTGTATTCATCGGCAATAAGCAAACGTTCCATTTCCTCATCAATTAAAATAGATTCTACCTTGTGTAGAATCCCCTCTCCTTCAGTATCACCAAAAGCTTTTTTATGCTCCCCGACAACCTTGTCGTTTTCAATTTTAAAGCTGAAATAGTGAACACGCTGCCCCAATTCTTCAACTGGTGGTACTTGCTCATCAGGCGTTTCATAATTGTCGGTTACATAAGCATTAAAGGTATTCTCACCCGTTTTGGAAACGCTAATTCCGTAAGGTTTTTGTAATAACTCATCGCCAAAGAAGCCCAGAGGCTGAAAGCTGGGAAGCTGAAAAACCTGAACACGCCGATTATCTCGTTCTACAATAAGTAAAAAATCATCAATAACAGTAATCCCATTGGGACGGCTAAATGCGCCTTCTCCATCGCCGGATTCTCCAAAACGCTCAATGAACGAACCATCTTCGGCATTGTAAACTATAATCGCATTTCCTTCTTTTGCCGTAGCCAGCAGCCAGTTTTGACCATCTTTACCGTGCCAAATTGCCGGGCTGTCTACATTATCGCCTAAATCACGGTCGGTATGGAAAGCTTCTTTTAAAACAGCCTTTCCCTTTTGATTATCACTCGAACTATTTTCCTCGGAAGTTATCTTTTCCGCACTGTCTTTTTTCTCCTCATTTTTACAGGAAATTAGAATGGTACTTGATAAGAAGAACAGAAATAATACTTTAAAAATTGATGTTGATATTTGAGTTTTCATAATAATTAAATATTTGTTTAGATTTTTAACGTCTTCCTGAACTTGATTCAGCATCGGGTTACGTTGATTTTAATTTATTTAGTTTATACTTCAAGGTTTTAATGAACCTTGAAGATTTCTGAAACCAGATTATTTATTAATTTCAGTGTTATAAATAACTTCGCCTTTCCAATTGATGATTTGAACCAGCATTTTGTTTTCCAGCAAGGAAACCGCCATAAAACCCGATTCAGCATTTGAAAATTTAGTGAAAGGTAAAGTTCCCGTAGGTCGGGTTTCTGCACCGGCGCCCGAAACAAAATGATGGGTATTTACATTTTCCGGTTTTTGGTGCTGCAAATCGTGTTCGTGTCCAGCAAAGTAGGCGTCCACCTTATATTTTTCTATTAAAGTTTCCAGATGGTTCCGCACAAAAGGAATGTCTTCTTTTCGCTTTCCGGAAGTATAAAATGGATGATGGCCTATTATAATATTCCATTGGGCGGTAGATTCTTCCAGGGTTTTCTCCAGCCACTTTTTTTGTTGAAGACTATCTTGCTCGGTCACGTTCTTATACTTTTCACGCTCATAATATTCATCTTCAAAAGGCGAAGTGTCTAAAAAGATAAATCGGGCGGTAGCCTCAGAATCCTCCAATTCCATATCTTTATAATAATAGCGGTCTGGCATTTTCCAGCGCTGGCTTATTTCTGCATAATCTATAATGGCTTGAGAATTTCCAAGATATTCATGGTTTCCTAAAGTAATATACCACGGACAAAACAAATTGAAGCCTTCATAGATATCTTCAAAACTGCTTTTAAAGAACGGGTCCAGAACACTTGCCACGCCATCGGGATAAAAATTATCGCCGGTGGAAATTATAAATTCAGGCTCCAACACAAATCCAGTTTGGTGCATCATATCGGCAACCTCTTTTTGATGGAAATAACCGTTTTTACCCCAATCGCCAATCACGAAAAAGTGTAAGCCGTTTTCTACCTCTACCAATTTTTCCAGGCCGGAAGTTTGGTTTTCATTTACATAGGTTTTTTTCCTTTCCTGCGCGTTTCCCTGAAAAACAAACAGGCTGAAAATGCTTAATACAGCTATGGAATACAATTTATTTTTCATCCTACAAATCGTATTTAATTCCAAAATTCACCCAAAAGGAATAGAATTCCTGTTGCTCCGGTCGGGCAGTCACCCCGTTGTAATAACGAAGTGGCGCGTTGGTAAGATTCATACCTTCGGCAAAAACGCTTAAGTTTTTGGTGATTTGCTGGCTGGCAGAAATATCAACCTGTAGCCTTTCATCATAGTAACGGTCATTTCCACTATCGTCCCGAAGCTCGTCTACAAATGCCCCTGCATAATTTGCGGAGATACGCCCGTTAAAACCACCTTTTTGGTAGGAAAGTGCGGCATTTCCAGAACTTTTACTTTGTCCAGGTAAAGTTACAGTTCGGGTTTCTTCAGAAGTTTCACCCAACACTTCAGCTTCAGACCAGGTATAGGTATAATTGGCAAATATTCCGAAGTTTTTGGCAAAGCCGGGAAGAAAATCCAGTTGCTGTTGCCAGTTAATTTCAAAACCCGCCAAAAGGGCATTGTTACCATTCACCGGTTGTTCCGCTTCAAAACCTTCAAATTCAGGATCTTCAAAAATGTACAATCTTTTATACCTAAAATCCTTAATATCTTTTAGAAAAGCACCCCCTGAAATTATACCTAAAGAAGGTAGATAATGCTCTGCCATGATATCAAAATTCATCGATCGGGTAGGATCTAAATCAGGATTTCCGAATTCAATTTCATCATCTTCACGATTTACAATTCGATAAGG
>NZ_JBEPWD010000163.1:0-2913 GCF_041642575.1 Salegentibacter sp.
GGCTCGTAACTTTTTACCAGGCTAAAACCTCCAAGCAAAGCAGGTGCAACATTATCGGCGTGGGCATTTCCGCTGGCCAGGCGCTCTCCTTCCATTGCGAATTTTATCAACTCATTTTGGCTAAATGGAGAACCGAGTAATTTGTTCACGCCATATACAGCCCCGGCCGCGCTGGCTGCACTACTTCCAATTCCACTTCCGGCTTTGATTCTTTTATCTATCTCAATATCAAAACCCTGGGAACTCTTAACTGCATCGAGTAAAGCTTTTGCGGCCACTCCGGCGACATTCTGGTCTGTTTCCAGAGGCAGGTACTGTCCCGTTATCTTTGTTATCCTTAGTTCCCCCAGATCGTTTTTCCTGACAGTCATTTCATCACCTACATTTTCAAGACAACATCCCAGCACATCAAAGCCACAGGAAAGGTTAGCGACCGTTGCAGGTGCAAAAATTTTAAGTTTTTCCATGGCCTATTTTTTTCCTATTCGTATCACATCGGCAAATATTCCCGAAGCCGTAACATCGGCACCGGCACCGGCGCCTTTTACGATGAGGGGTTGCTCCGGGTAACGTTCAGTAAAAAATAAAACGATATTATCGCTTCCACTTAAATTATAAAAAGGATGTTCAGGTCCCACTTCCTGCAATCCCACCTGGGCTTTGTCATTTTCAAGCTGGGCTACATATTTTAACTGCGCCCCATTCTTTTCGGCCTTGTTATAAATATCCTTAAATTTTTGCTCATCGCTTTCAAGCAGTGAAAAGAACTCCTCATTATTTTCTGAATCCAAGGCTTCATCAGACAGGAAGTTTTTCTTCTCAATATCGTTTAATTCAAGTTTTAACCCAGTTTCCCGAGCCAGAATGAGGATCTTGCGGGCAACATCTACCCCGCTGAGATCGATTTTTGGGTCGGGCTCTGTGTAGCCTTCCTTCATAGCCATTTCTACGGTTTTGTAAAAAGCTGTACTGCCATCATAATTATTGAAAACAAAATTCAAACTTCCGGAAAGCACTGCCTGAATTTTCTTAACCTGATCGCCGGAAGCAACAAGGTTCTTTAGAGTATCGATAATGGGAAGGCCTGCCCCGACATTGGTCTCATACATGAAGGACGCTCCATATTCCCGGGATAAGTCCTGTAATTCCTGGTAATTCAAATAATCATCAGCACATGCGATCTTATTGCAGGTAACCACCGAAATGGAATTCGCCAGGTAATGTTTATACCAGGAAGAGATTTCGGCACTCGCCGTATTATCTACAAAAATACTGTTACGTAAATTCAGCTGCTGTACCTTCTCGAAGAAAGCTTTCTTATCTGCCGGCTTCCCGTTCTCCAATTCATTTTTCCAGTTTTTCAGAGCTATCCCGTCTTCCTTAAAGACCATCTTCTTTGAATTAGAAAGCCCCAGTACCCTTACTTTTAATCTAAGCTTTTCCAGAAGATAACTCTCTTGTTTCTCAAGTTGGGCCAGTAATTTACCTCCTACATTCCCCACACCCGTGATAAATAGGTTAAGTTCCTTTGAGGGCACCTCAAAGAATTGTTCATGCAGGGTATTCAGGGCTTTCTTCACATCTTTTTTAGCGATCACCGCTGAAATATTTCTTTCCGAAGAACCCTGGGCAATAGCCCTGATATTGATATTGTTATTTCCAAGAGCACTGAACATTTTTCCGCTAAGGCCATGGTGACTCTTCATCCGGTCTCCCACCAGGGCGACAATAGCAACATTTTCCTCAATGGTAACTGGTTTGATCTTTTTATACTGAATTTCCACCTCAAAAGCCTCGTCCAAAGCTTCTTTGGCCTTTTTAGCTTCATCGTCTTTCACTGCCACACAAATACTGTGTTCAGAAGAAGCCTGGGTGATAAGCACTACATTGATATTCTCCTGGAAGAGAACCTCGAAGAAACGCTTGGAAAACCCTGGTATCCCAACCATGCCACTACCTTCTATATTAATAAGTTTAATGGAATCGATATGAGTTATGCCGGTAACCCAGCGGAAATTTTCTTTACTGGATCTTGAGATCAGAGTTCCGGGCTCATCGGGACTAAAAGTGTTTTTAATATGTATTTTGATCTGCTTTTCAATCAAAGGCTGGAGGGTTGGCGGATACAGTACTTTAGCCCCAAAATGCGAAAGTTCCATAGCCTCCTCGTAGGAAATTTTGTCGAGGGAATAGGCTTGAGGAACTATCATGGGGTTAGCGGTGTACATGCCGTTCACATCTGTATAAATAAGGACTTTTTTGGTATCCAGGGCAGCAGAAAATATCGCTGCGGTAAAATCGGAGCCCCCTCGTCCAAGAGTGCTGGGCACACCTTCATCGTTCCTGGCCACAAATCCCGGCGCTACAAATAGGCCTTTGGGTTTACCCCTAAAAAACTCTTCAATATTTTTATAGGTTCGGGCGTAATTCACCTGCACTTTTTCATTGGTATTACGGCAAACGATAAGCTCCCGGGAATCAACAAAAGTGGTATTGATCCCCTTACTTTTAAAATAAGCATTTATAATTAGCGAGGAAAGGATCTCCCCAAAACCCGAAACCACATGTCTGGTCTTATTAGAAAGTTCATTTAGTAAATAAACCCCCTCATATAAGGTTTCCAACCGATTAAACTCAGTTTTTACTTTGCTTAAGACCGCGCTTTGTTCATTTACGGGAATGAGCTCCCTCCCTGCATCAAGGTGTCGTTTCTCGTTTCTTTTAAGAATAGATTTATAGGTTGTATCTTCTTTCTCTGCCAGCTCTGCCATTTCAAGCAAGTCATTGGTGACCCCTCCAAAGGCAGAAAAGACTACAAGAGTGGAATCTTTTTTTAGGTGTTTTTCTACGGTTTCGGCAACCAGTTTTATACGAGCAGGTGATGCCAGGGATGATCCCCCGAATTTAAGGACA
>NZ_JBEPWD010000164.1:0-2893 GCF_041642575.1 Salegentibacter sp.
GGAGGTTTTATTGGTGCCAATGTTCTAACTGAAGATCCTTCTGTAGCGATTAATCCTGATACTATTGCCATTCTTGAAGGCCTTGGATTTGATAGTGCCGGTGAAGCATACCTGCCTACCGAGCTTTATAGCTGGGAAGCGATCGGGGGAATTAAAGCCCTGGTAATTTTACTTATTGGTGGAATTCTAATTGGTTTTGGTGCCCGTTATGGGGGAGGTTGTACCTCAGGCCACGCGATCTCAGGTCTTAGTAACTTGCAGTTGCCGTCGCTTATCGCTGTTATCGGTTTCTTTGTTGGTGGCTTGATTATGATTCACCTGTTATTTCCATTAATCTTTTAAACATAGAATATGAGATCAATTATATATTTACTAATAGGAATATTTTTCGGAATAGTAATGTTTAAGTCTGAAGCCGCTTCATGGTTCAGGATTTACGAGATGTTCCAGTTCCAGTCTTTCCATATGTATGGAATTATAGGATCAGCTTTAATTCTCGGAATTATTGGAGTCCAGATCATTAAAAGGAAAAAATTAAAATCTATAGACGGAGAGCCTATCGTTTTCAACGATAAGGATGTGAGCTTTAGTCGTTACGCTTATGGCGGACTTGCTTTCGGACTTGGTTGGGCGCTTGCGGGTGCATGTCCCGGTCCCATCTTCACTCTTATTGGTGCAGGTTATCTTCCTATTTTAATAGTATTTGTGGGAGCCCTTATAGGAACCTACATTTACGGACTTTTAAGAGACAAATTGCCTCACTAAAGTTTTAGAAATATTAAAAATCCCGCCCTTGCCGGTGGGATTTTTTATTTATTGGCTTTTACGGTCTTCTGAAATATAGTAATAGGGAAGGGAAATCTGATATTTGACCACTACCAATCTGATCCCAATAATAATAAGGGCTGTAGTTATATAAATCAGATCCAGATGTGCTCCAAGGGAATGCATTATCACAAAAACCAGTCCGCCAACAATGCAGGCAGTGGCATAGATCTCTTTTCTGAAGATCACGGGAATTTCATTACAAAGGATATCCCGAAGCACCCCGCCAAAGGTTCCGGTCATGGCGCCAAGTGCAATGGAAATAATAGGGTCTAGTCCGTTTCTTATTCCTATTTCCACCCCGGTAATGGTAAAAACCCCCAGGCCGATGGTATCGAAAAGGAAGAGGGATTTTTTAAGGTAATTGATCTTGTTTCTGAAGATTATAGCTAAAACGGTAACTACGCCAATAAGGTAGATGTAAATAGTGTTTTGCATCCAATTCACCGGGGTATCACCAATTAAAATATCTCTTAGGGTTCCCCCGCCACTGGCAGTTACAAAGGCGACGATAAATATTCCGAAGAGGTCCAGCCGACGGTCCATAGCGGCCAGCGCTCCTGAAATTGCGAAGGCAATGGTCCCGAGGATGTCAAGAATATTAAAAATACTTAGCTCCATTCGGGCAAAGTTATGTTTTTAAAGGAATCTTGAACAATAAATTTTGAGAAGCAGTTATTTTTTTAGAATTTTAAAAGCTCCAATTTATGGGCGAATAATTAAACTTAATCAATAAAAAAGTAAGGTTTTAATTAAAGTTACTACCTTTATAATATCAATTAATTGTAAATAAAATGAGCGATAAAATAGAAAGAATAAAATGTCTTATTATAGGTTCGGGTCCTGCTGGTTATAGTGCAGCAATTTATGCCGCCCGTGCCGATCTTCATCCTGTTATGTATACAGGGATGGAACCCGGAGGCCAGTTAACCACTACCACAGAAGTTGATAATTTCCCTGGATATCCCGATGGAATTGATGGACCGCAGATGATGGTAGACCTTCAAAAACAAGCAGAGCGTTTTGGAACGCAGGTGAGAATAGGAATGGTGACTGAAGTAGAATTTAGCGATAAAGTAGGTGGAATTCACCGTGCCTGTGTTGATAATGCTACCTGGGTGGAAGCTGAAACTGTCATTATTTCCACCGGTGCAACCGCTAAATATCTTGGCTTGCCGAGCGAGCAAAGACTGCGTGGAGGTGGGGTTTCTGCTTGTGCCGTTTGCGACGGATTCTTTTACAAAGGGCAGGACGTAGCTATAGTAGGTGGTGGAGACACCGCTGCTGAAGAAGCGACCTACCTGGCAAATATTTGTAATAAAGTAACTATGCTGGTAAGGGGTGATCAGATGCGTGCCTCAAAAGCTATGCAACACCGGGTAACCAGTACAAAGAATATCGATCTTCGTTATAACACAGAGGTTGACGAAGTATTGGGGGACCAGGTTGTTGAAGGCCTTAGAATGATAAATAACCAAACCGGAGAAAAAGAGGAGATCAAGATCACCGGTATGTTTATTGCTATTGGTCACAAACCAAATACCGATATCTTTAAAGGGGAACTTGATATGGATGAGACCGGTTATTTAATTACCAAAGCCAAATCTACCAAAACAAATATCCCCGGCGTATTTGCTTCAGGAGATGTTCAGGATAAGATCTATCGCCAGGCGGTAACCGCAGCCGGAACAGGTTGTATGGCCGCCCTGGATGCTGAGCGTTATCTTGCTGAGGTTGAAAGCGAAGAAGGAGAAGAAGTGAAAACCACTAAAAAAGTGGAGGCTTAAACAAATAGATCATACTTAATAGAAAAAGCTTCGGAAATTCAATTCCGAAGCTTTTTTGTTTTACGCCGGTCTAACTAATATTCCAACTCTATCTCTTCTCTAACCTTATCCAGCAGATCAATAAGTTGAAGGCTTTTTTCAAAGCTCATTTTATCGCTTTCTGTACGTCCCTGTTTCAGCATTTCCTGAACATGGGTTGCTTCGAAATTGTAGCCATTGGTTTCAACACCAAATTCCTGTACTGTTTCCTCCTTGCCGCTAATGATGATTAGGCTGGAAGG
>NZ_JBEPWD010000165.1:0-2819 GCF_041642575.1 Salegentibacter sp.
GATGAATATATTATGAAAAGAAACGGGGATAATGAAAACCCGGGATTAATTCTATATATTAGCACCAGCGATAATACCAAACGCCGAAACGTTCAAACAAACTGGAATAATGTTACCCTTTTAGATTACAGCGGTAACTCGACATACATCCCTACCTCCGATGAAAACGGAACAGTCAACTTGGAAGCTCCTGCAAATGGATATTCCATCTGGTCTGTTTCAAAATAAGAAGAATTTATTTTGAATTTTCATAGGTGTTAATTCAAAGAAGGCCGGCTTTTTTTAGTCGGCCTCTTTTTTTGCTTCAAATTCAGTAGCTTATTTCTCACCAAACTTAAATCAGGTTTTTTTAAAAATTTGTAAACTTTTAACTGTTGATAAATTTTTAAATACCTGAAATTAAGCTTATTAACAATTGGTTTTTGATAACTTTTTATTTTTGCAAGGTAAATTGTTGTTTATGTTTCTCTATATTTACAAAACAGTTTTTCATCAACTGGATTACTAACCTGAAAATTTAAATATAATATGAGCGTGCCAACAACTACCGCCCCTCCAAAAACCTACGGCCAGGATGAAGCTTTTAAAGCATCCCTGGAGTATTTCAAAGGAGATGACTTAGCTGCCCGGGTATGGGTAAACAAATATGCCCTGAAAGATTCTGATGGGAATATTTATGAACTTACTCCTAACGATATGCATCGCAGGATCGCAAAGGAGATTGCCCGAATCGAAAAGCGTTATCCAAACCCGATGAGCGAAAAAGAGGTTTTTGATCTTATTAAAGACTTCAAATATATTGTTCCGCAGGGAAGCCCAATGGCAGGAATTGGAAATCCTTATCAAATCGCATCACTTTCTAACTGTTTTGTAATTGGAAACGATGGGAACTCAGATTCCTATGGTGGCGTGATGAAAATAGATCAGGAGCAGGTACAGCTTATGAAACGCCGTGGCGGTGTTGGTCATGACCTTTCTCATATTCGCCCAAAAGGCTCAGCAGTAAAGAATTCAGCACTAACCTCTACCGGAATCGTCCCTTTTATGGAGCGTTACTCAAATTCTACCAGGGAGGTGGCCCAGGATGGAAGACGTGGCGCACTAATGCTTTCGGTTTCTATCAATCATCCTGATTCTGAAGATTTCATCAACGCTAAAATGGAACAGGGGAAAGTTACCGGTGCAAATGTATCTGTACGTATTGATGATGAATTTATGCGTGCGGTAAAAGAAAACGGAAATTACGTTCAGAAATATCCAATCTTCAGCGAAAACCCGAAGAACACCAAAGAAATTGAAGCCGAGAAACTATGGAAAAAGATTATCCACAACGCCTGGAAATCGGCGGAACCGGGGATTCTCTTCTGGGATACCATTATCAACGAATCGGTGCCTGATTGTTATGCAGACCTTGGCTACAAAACGGTTTCTACAAATCCTTGCGGGGAAATTCCGCTTTGTCCTTACGATTCCTGTAGGTTATTGGCGATCAACCTTTACTCTTATGTAGAAAATCCATTTACCGATAAAGCCAGCTTCAATTTTGATCTTTTCAAGAAACATATCGCAGCCGCTCAGCGAATTATGGATGATATTATCGATCTTGAATTGGAAAAAATAGACAAGATCATCGAGAAAATAGATGCCGATCCTGAAGGTCTTGAAATAAAAGGTGTAGAACGAAACCTTTGGTTGAATATTCAAAAAAAGGCTAACGAAGGAAGAAGAACAGGAATTGGCATTACTGCTGAAGGTGATATGCTGGCCGCTCTTGGAATTAAATACGGAAGCGAAAAAGGCATAGAATTCTCTACAGAAATTCATAAAACAATAGCTCTCGAAGCTTACCGCGCTTCAGTTTACGCTGCAAAAGAGCGTGGCGCTTTCGGTATTTTTGACTCAGAAAGAGAGAAAAATAATCCGTTTATCCTTCGGCTTAAAGATGCCGATGAAAAACTTTATTATGACATGCTGGAGTACGGCCGTAGAAATATTGCCTTGCTTACCATCGCTCCTACCGGAACTACAAGTTTAATGACCCAGACTACTTCCGGCATCGAACCTGTTTTTCTTCCGGTTTACAAACGTAGAAGAAAGGTAAATCCGAACGACAAAGACAGCAGGGTTGATTTTGTAGATGAAGTTGGTGATTCCTGGGAAGAATACGTGGTTTTCCACCACCGCTTTAAGGAATGGATGAAGATAAATGGTCACGATATTGATCGTTCTTATACTCAGGCTGAACTTGATGAACTTGTTAAATCCTCTCCTTATTACCAGGCTACCTCCAACGATGTAGACTGGTCAAGCAAAGTTCGCATGCAGGGAGCAGTTCAAAAATGGGTAGATCACTCTATTAGTGTGACGATTAATTTACCTAATGATGCAACAGAAGAACTTGTTGGACAACTTTATCTGGAAGCATGGCAAGAGGGTTGTAAAGGTGTAACTGTTTATCGCGATGGTTCTCGAAGCGGGGTTCTTATTTCTAATGAAGAGAAAAAAGAAGATGAAGAGACCGAAAGTCACTCTACCTTCCCAACCACAAGACCGGAAGTTTTAACCGCCGATGTTGTTAGGTTCCAAAACAACAAAGACAAATGGATTGCTTTTATCGGACTCATAGACGATAAGCCTTACGAGATCTTCACCGGGTTCGCTGATGATGAAGACGGAATTCTAATCCCACGCTGGGTAAATGACGGACTTATTATCAAGAACAGAAATGAAGATGGAACTTCAAGATATGATTTCCAATATGAGAACAAGCGTGGTTACAAAACAACAATAGAAGGATTATCCCATAAATTTAATCCGGA
>NZ_JBEPWD010000166.1:0-1383 GCF_041642575.1 Salegentibacter sp.
ACCATGGCGTATTTATTTTTCAGGTCGCGTTTGCGCATTTCATCAAAGATCTGTACCGAAAGTTTGGCTCCGGTACATCCCAGTGGGTGACCCATAGAAATTGCTCCACCATTAGGATTTACTTTTTCGGGATCTAAGCCCAATTCTCTTATTACAGCCAGAGACTGTGAGGCAAAGGCCTCATTAAGCTCAATAAGTTGCATATCATCCTGTTTTAATCCTGCCTGCTTTAAGGCTTTTGGAATTGCTTCCACCGGCCCAATTCCCATTATCCTTGGAGGAACACCTACAGGCGTATAGCTCACCAGTCGAGCTATGGGTTCGAGATTTAGCTCTTTTACCATTTCTTCGCTCATCACCATTACAAAGGCAGCACCATCGCTCATTTGCGAAGAATTTCCGGCTGTTACACTTCCGCCCTCTGCAAATACGGGTCTTAGCTTTCCTAACACCTCTTTGGAAGTATCGGCTCTTGGACCTTCATCCTTATTTACCGTATAAGTTTTAGTTTGTTTTTTACCGTCTTTTCCAACAAAAGTTTCATCGACGTCAATAGGAACTATTTGATCCTGAAAACGGTTTTCTTCCTGTGCCTTTAAAGATTTTTGATGGGAATTGAAGGCAAATTCATCCTGGTCTTCACGGGAAACCTTATACTTTTCGGCTACTGCTTCCGCAGTTAGTCCCATTCCCCAGTAGTAATCTTCATTACCTTCTTTGGCGGTTTTATAATTAGGTACAGGTTTGTATCCTCCCATGGGAATGTAACTCATACTTTCTGCACCTCCTGCGATTATGCAATCGGCCATTCCACTTTGGATCTTCGCAGAAGCTATCGCAATAGTTTCCAATCCTGAAGCACAATAACGATTAACAGTCATTCCTGGAACCTTATCGGTATCCAAACTCATTAATGAGATTAAACGTCCAACGTTTAAACCTTGTTCGGCTTCCGGCATTGCATTACCCACGATAACATCATCGATACGGTTTTTATCGAGATTTGGTAATTCTTTCATCATATATTCAATAGTCTCTGCTGCCAGGTCATCCGGCCGCTTAAACCTGAACACGCCCCGTGGAGCCTTTCCCACTGCTGTTCTGTATGCTTTTACTATGTATGCTGTCTTCATTGTTTAGTATTTAGATGTTAGTATTGAGTATTGAGAAAACTCAAATAGCTAACGATTTTATTAATGCGTAATTCATTTTTTGAACCTCAATAACTTCAGATAAAATCGGGTTAACCTGATTTTCTTTAATTAAATTCAGTCTATAAGAAAGTATCAATTGTGTATAAAGTTCATAAGAAGAACCACTTGCTATACCTAAGAAATTTTTAAATTCTCCTTTGGTATTTCTACCTGCTCCTTCAGCAATATT
>NZ_JBEPWD010000166.1:1483-2789 GCF_041642575.1 Salegentibacter sp.
CGCATACGCATCATTGTATCCTGGAAATATTTCACGGCCATATTGAGCTCTTCATATTCCTGCTCAACGGCCATCATAAAGATCATTCCGATATTGGCACCAACAGAGAAATTCTTCCCGTTGTTGGCAACAACTAATCCCTGGTAATCTTTTTCAGCCATATCTATAGCTTTATTGATTCCGTCTAGGACATCACCTCCAATAGCGTTCATTTTACTTCGGAATTCAACATTGAGGATTCCGTCGCCAAGATCTTCAACTACAACACCGCTGTTTTTGAATACCTCTTTGGACTCCCGAATATTGTCAAGAATTATAAAAGCATCCTGACCAGGAACTTTTACATGTTCCTTCTTCGGAATATCATAATAATAGGTATTGCCTTCTTTTACGGTATAGAAAGATTCTTTACCGCTTTCAAGCATTTCATTTACCCAGGCCGCAGGTTTTTTACCTTCGGCTTCAATGAGTTCAATTCCTTTTTTAACACCAATTGCATCCCAAATTTGGAACGGGCCGTGTTCCCAGCCAAATCCGGCTTGCATGGCATCGTCTACTTTGTAAAGCTCATCGGTGATTTCCGGAATTCGGTTGGAAACATAAGCGAAAAGTGCTCCGAAGTTTTTTCGGTAAAATTCTCCTGCTTTATCCTTTCCATTTATTAAAACCTCAAATCTATCAGCTACGTTGTCTATGGTTTTAGTTTGTTCCAGGGTAGCAAAGGAAGCTTTCTTTTGATCGCGATATTCTAAGGAATCGAGATCAAGAGATTGAATGGTACTTGACCCATCTTCGTTTTTAATCTTTTTGTAAAAGCCTTGTCCGCTTTTGCTACCAAACCATTCGTTTTCTACCATGGTTTGTATAAAATCGGGCAGTGCGTACAGCTCGTTTTCTTCATCTTCTGGTACGCCTTTGTGTAATCCATTGGCTACGTGAACAAGAGTGTCTAATCCTACGACATCTACTGTACGGAAAGTGGCCGATTTTTGACGGCCAATTACCGGACCGGTAAGTTTATCTACTTCTTCAATGGTCATTCCCATATCTTTTACCATATGGAAAAGGCTCATGATACTAAAGATACCTACACGGTTTCCAATGAAAGCCGGGGTGTCTTTAGCCACCACCGATTTCTTTCCGAGGAATTTTTCTCCATACTCATTAAGGAAATCCAATACCTCTTTTGAAGTATCGGGACCGGGAATAATTTCGAATAGTCTAAGGTATCGGGGTGGGTTAAAGAAGTGTGTTCCGCAAAAATGTTTTTTGAAATCTTCACTTCTCCCTTCATTCATCTGTTGGA
>NZ_JBEPWD010000167.1:0-2727 GCF_041642575.1 Salegentibacter sp.
TATCATGTACTTCGGGAAAGCCGAAGTTTTAAAGCCGGTATTTCTAAAACCGATTTTCTTAACCGGCAGTACAGCGTAAAGATAAATTCCAATAACTACCAGGTGAATATCTCCAATGAGCTGGATCAGCTAATCGAAGAGATGGGGCTCTCCCTGAGTTCTGTTTTAAAGGTTAATGATATCAAAGCGCCAATGCCCGGGCTAATCCTTGATGTGATGGTTACGGAAGGTGCTGAGGTCAAGGAGGGAGATTATCTGCTTGTCCTTGAAGCAATGAAGATGGAAAACACTATAACCGCTCCGCGCGACGGGGTGGTAAAAGTTGTTTCAGTAGAAAAAGGTCAGGGAGTGGAGAAAAACCAATTGCTTATTGAAATGGAATAAGTTCCGGTAAATGGAAGGAATTTAAAAATCGTTTTGAATTAAAATTAAAGATGAAGAAAATATTAGTAGCCAATAGAGGTGAGATCGCATTAAGGGTAATGAAAACCATTCAGAAAATGGGGATTAAAAGCGTTGCCGTTTATTCTGAAGCAGATAGGAACGCGCCCCACGTAAAGTTTGCCGATGAAGCGGTATGTATAGGAAAAGCAGCCTCCAGCGAATCTTATTTGAAAGGGGATAAAATAATTAAAGTGGCCAAAGAGCTGAGCGTAGACGGAATCCATCCCGGTTATGGTTTTCTTAGTGAGAATGCAGAATTTGCCGAAGCGGTAGAAAAGGCAGGGATCACCTGGATTGGACCGGGTTCCAAAGCTATTCGAATAATGGGAAGCAAACTCGCTGCGAAGGATGCCGTTAAAGATTATGACATTCCCATGGTACCCGGAATAGATGAAGCTATCACCGATGTTGAGAAAGCAAAGAAAATAGCCGGTGAGATTGGCTATCCAATTCTCATAAAGGCCTCTGCCGGAGGCGGGGGAAAGGGAATGCGGATCGTTGAAAGGGATAAAGACCTGGAAGACCAGATGAAAAGAGCTATCAGTGAAGCGGAGTCGGCGTTTGGGGATGGTTCGGTTTTTATTGAGAAATATGTGAGTTCTCCCCGGCATATTGAAATCCAGGTTCTGGCAGATACACACGGGAATATTATACATTTATTCGAAAGGGAATGCAGCATCCAACGTCGGCACCAGAAAGTGGTCGAGGAAGCACCTTCAGTAGTTTTAGATACAAAGACCAGGAAACTAATGGGAAAGGCCGCGGTGAAAGTAGCCAGAGCCTGTGATTATGTAGGAGCCGGAACAGTGGAGTTTCTTTTTGATGAAGCGGGGAATTTTTATTTTCTGGAAATGAATACTCGTTTGCAGGTGGAACATCCCGTGACCGAACTTATCACCGGAATAGACCTGGTAGAAGAACAAATTAAGATCGCCCGGGGAAAGAAGATCAAATACCACCAGGAAGACTTAAACATTATGGGCCACGCCATGGAACTCAGGGTTTATGCTGAAGATCCCATGGAAGATTTTATGCCCAGCGTAGGCACCCTCGAAAGATACCGAATGCCTTCAGGGCCGGGAATTAGGGTAGATAATGGCTTTGAAGAAGGAATGGAGGTGCCAATCTATTACGATCCTATGCTGAGTAAGCTCATTACCTACGGGAAAACCCGGGAAGAGGCGATTCAGTTAATGCTAAAAGCCATTAGCGAATACGAAGTACAGGGAGTGAGCACCACCCTGCCCTTCGGGAAATTCGTCTTTGAGCACGAAGCTTTCCGAAGTGGAAACTTCGACACCCATTTTGTGAAAAATTATTATTCAGCAGAAAAGCTGCAAGACGAGATCAAGGAAGAAGCCAGAATGGCTGCATTACTTGCTTTGAAGCAATATATCTCCGATAAAAAACAGCTGCGGTTACCCCTTACTTAAATCTTTAGGTAAAAGATGTAACCGCTTGTGATTTAATTTTTCCTGAAGAATTTAGCTTCATAAGTACTACTGTTGCCGACATTGTCGGTAACTATAATCTTAAAATCATTTTCTGTTTCTGTCACTATCCCATCGTCGAAATTATGGGATAACGTGTTATTTTTATATTCATACTCCATAAGTATGAATTTTCCGTTAACCGTTGCCCGATAGCTTTTTATTCCGGAGAGATCATCCGAGATCTTTACGCGCAGGTCATTATTGGAAGAAATCCACTGGCCGTCATTGAAATTCACCGGCTTTATTTTTGGAGGTTTAATATCTGCTGCCAAAGTGTATTTACCGAAGGTTCTAATGCCCGTGGTGAAGCGATCCCCTTTTTTATAGGTTGAGGAATATAGGGGTTTGTTTCCGTAACCTAAACGTGCTATAAACAGTTTCTCTCTATCTTCAGGGCTGTATTTACTCACATCAAATCCCAGGGTGATATTTTTATGGATGGGCGTTTCGTCGGTATGGAAATCTATAGTATCCCCTTTAAATTGAACGTCCAGGTAGGTGTCTGCATAAAGACTTCCCTTTGGTACGTAAAAGTCTATACCGTTTTCCTCGGCAGCAAAGGCCTGATTGGCATTGACGAAATAATCGGTTTTGTTTATTTTTTTAGGCTGAATCTCCCCGCTGTTTCGGCCGCGGATGGGAACTCTTATCAATCTTTGGTTTCCGGAGAAATCGGTTACCTTGATGGTGTAGTTATAATCCAGGCTATCCTCAATATTCAGTTTCCCTTCTGAAACAACTTTATTATAAACACTTAGCGGATTTCCGGGTTCTACATAGAGCTTCTTGA
>NZ_JBEPWD010000168.1:0-2717 GCF_041642575.1 Salegentibacter sp.
CTTAACCGTATTGACGAATTCGAATTCACCCCTGAACAGGAAGATACCCTAGTCCTTCAGGTGGAGAACATGATTACCGCCGGAATCGATAAAGGTGATAGTTTGATTGATCTGAAACAAAAGACCTTAAAAGGGAAACTCAGAAAATTTGCGGTAAGAACATTGGTTCCTGAAGAAAAGATCAGGGCCCTGGTTCCTATGTTTGCTCAAACTATCGTGGATGAGATCCAGAAACCGGAAAATAAAGAAGCGCTAAAATATGTTATAAAAAGTAAGCTGCAGGAATATAGCGATCTTACCCATGCCGATTCTGAAGTCGCCGTTCTGCGGCTGAATGCACTTTTTAATAAATACGAAGTAGCAGATCTGGAGGCTTTCAACCGAAAAACCTCGGAAGATCTCAAAGAACTGGAGGCTTTAACCTACTCTTATACTTATATCCTCCTGGGGATAATCCTGCCTTTTCTTCTTCTGTGGTGGTTATTGAGAAATAAAAGATCATTGCATATTCCTCTCTTTATTATATCGGTATTGTTTTCATTAGTACTGCTTTTTGCAGGCCTTACCGCGCCAATGATAGAAATAGATGCGCGTTTTCAGCAAGTGAATTTCCTGTTAATTGGTGAGCAGATTACATTTAGTGATCAGGTGATCTTCTTTCAAACCAAAAGTATTCTGCAGGTAATTGGTATATTATTCGAAACCGGGAAAGTAGATTCATTTTTTGTAGGCCTGCTTATTCTGGTCTTCAGTATTATTTTTCCGGTTGCAAAATTAATTTCCACTCAAATTTACCTGGCGGGAAATAAAAAACAAAGGAAGAACAAGCTCCTGAAATTCTTCGCATTTAAATCGGGGAAGTGGAGCATGGCAGATGTTTATGTTATCGCCATTTTCATGGCATATATAGGCTTCCAGGGAATACTGGATCACCAGCTTTCAAATCTGGATATGGAAACTGAATCCCTGGTGAGTATTTCCACCAATAAAACTTCTTTACAACCCGGATTCATCATCTTTATTGGTTTCGTCCTGTTTAGTTTGCTCCTTTCTACCATTCTCAAGAAGATGACAGGTAAAAAGAAGAAAAATGCCGTCATCTCGAATGAACCTGTATAAGGGATTGCATGAATAGATTTGTTCAAGGGAACAAAGAAGGAGAAGGAAACTGAACCTCCGGCAGCGATAAAATTAAAACCCTATTCTTCTTGTTCCTGTTGTTCCCTTCTCTTTTGTTCCGTTACAGCGTTATTATGTTCCATATCACCTGAACTACCTTCTTTGCGGTTTTCCAGCGACTGTATACTTTCTGTTTTACCATAGAGAATTATAAGGTCTCCTTCCTTAATCTCTGTTTTGCCTTTCGGGGCTCCAATATATTTTCCATTCAGGCGCCTTATTCCCAGGACTCTAACCCCTTCGGCATCTAATTCTAACTTTTGTAAAGTTTTATCTGTTAGCCAATCCGCCTTTTTTACCTTGATTTCAGATACCCGATAATCCTCATCCAGGTGAAGTAAACTGTAATAATCCTTTACTTCCAGATAAGTATATCGACTCAAAGCCTTATCAATCAAGGAAGAAAGTTTTCGATCAATAAATCTGCTGCGTGACAGAGCGATTAGAAGTAACAAACCTGAAAAAAGCACAATAATCTCTGTAGAAAAAAACCCTGATTCCTCTATAGATATAAAACTAAAAATTACTGAGGATATAGTGGTGATTATTCCTGCATTACCCAGAAAAATTAGAACAGTTAGAATTTTCCTTCTCACGGGATCATTAACGACCAGTTCAGATTCCTTAGTGGTAAACCCTACTCCCAAATAAGCAGATCTCGCCTGAAACTTTGCAGCCTCTTTAGAAAGACCGGTATGGATTAAAGCTATTGTTCCAATACGGGTCACAAGTATGGACAAAGTAATTATTACTAATAAAGAAATTATGGCGGTCATCCGGGCCGTTTTTACATGTTTATAAGAAACCCTGAATTCTATACCAATAAACTCTGTAGTTTCTTTTTGTTTTTCTTTCTGTACTAAAGTTAAAGGCTTTTTGGAAGATTATGAAAATATGGAAATTTTAATTTTTAGAAAAAAGGAACTTAAGGCCAAAACCGTTACTGATTTTATTACGAGATACTAAAGACCTGCACAGTGTTATTATTTCTAAGCGCAGTATTAAACGCAGGAGCCGGGAATCTTACTTTTTTATTTAAAAACTTAAAAATGCCTGCTAATGCTTTTCTATTGTAAAATTCTTTATCTTTTTACCACAGTCTGTAGCTAAAAGATGAAATCACAAGTGATAACTTTCATTTCAATATTATTAATCCTGTATCTCCTCATTTGTATTTTAGGATACTTTTTCCAGGAGAAAATGATCTTTTTACCGCAGACACTGCCAAAGAATTACGGCTTTAGCCATTTTGAAGATTTTGAAGAACGAACTGTGGAAATGCAAGACGGCAAAAAGCTCCACGCCCTCCTATTCCGGGCGGAAGATCCCAGGGGCGTGATCTTTTATCTTCACGGAAATGCCGGCTCCCTGGAAGGCTGGGGTAGCGTAGCAGAAACCTTTAAACTTCTTAATTATGATACTTTCATTCCCGATTACAGGGGCTACGGCAAAAGCGAAGGAACTATAGAAAGTGAGATGCAGTTGCATACAGACATGCAAAACCTTTATGATGAACTAAAAAAGGAATACCCCGAAAA
>NZ_JBEPWD010000169.1:0-2675 GCF_041642575.1 Salegentibacter sp.
AGGGTTTTTCCACTGCTGAGTTTGTAAGCTGCATATCCGTTTACGGTAACCCCGATCAAAGCAAAAATGATCATTCCGGTGGCATCAGAAGTTTCCGGTTCAAAGAGCCTGCTCACGGCTTCAGAGATCACGTAAACAGAACCAATTATCAAAACCAGGCTATTGATGAGCGCACCCAACAGGGAAAACCGGCGATACCCGAATGAAAAGCTGGAATTGGATTCTTCCTTGCTTTTCTTATCCAGGTACCATGCCGAACCCAAAGAAAGACTATCTCCAAGGTCATGCACGGCATCAGACATTATCGCCACGCTGTTCGTATACCAACCCCCGAAAAATTCCAGAATAGTGAAACCCAGGTTCAGAAAAAAAGCCAGCTTCAGATTCTTTCCCGAGTGATTGTGCGAGTGATCGTGACCCATATCCTGATTTTGCTCCCGGAAAGATACTAAGAAATTTTCAGGAGCAATATAAAGAATGCTATTCAGGAAAGGTTTTAATTCTCTGTCTTGGTGGTCACCTGCGGCCCGATCCCGCTTATTTCCTGGTCATAGACCCAGATCTCGGTTTGGGCCCCGTTCAGGAGGTCCATCCAGTCTTTGCTAAAACTTTCATGACTTCCTTCCCCGTGTTCTTCCTCAAATTTTTCTTTCCATTTATGGTCTTTCCCCAGCTCGGCGAAATCATCGAAAAAGTACACCATCGAAAGGTCCCGACCATCTTTGGTGGCCGCAAATTCATTCACATAGATACCCAGGGGAGTTTCGGGATATTGGTTTTTAAAGACCGCCGATATTTTCTCCAGGTGTTCCATTGCCGAATCATAGGTCCCGGTTTTAAAATCATAAGTAGTGACGTCGAGTTTGGACATTTCAAAATTCGGCGGGAAATGAGAGTTTTTAGCATCAAAACGCCAGTAATTTATATCCTGCTCGTCCTTCATATAAGGCACCACGTTATCATACCAGTCTTTATCGTGGGCATCCTGGTCATACATAGATTTATCCAGGGCACTCCAGGGCATTGGGCCCATAACTGCCATCATTTTTTCAGCATTTGCACCGTTCAGCACCTGAAATATGCGTACGCCCATTGCGCCTTCAGCATGATATTGATTATTGTGCTCCTTAATTCCCTCCCTGAATTTGAAGAAATCCCCGGGTTCCGGAGCGATCATCATAGTTACAATGATTAGTGGTTCCTGAGTCTCCTGTTGATTTTGTGAGATGCAAAGCAATGGAATGAGCATCATCCAGATAAAAAGAGTTTTCATAAGATTTATGTTTAGCTTATTAATATTCTTAACTGAAGCCTGGGGCAGAGTGGCTCGTTTCTATCCGGGAGGAATTATCTCATTAAGATACTAAAAAATACACTGATTATCAGAATTTTATAGTTTTATTGATGATTGTTGATGCTGAAATTTATATCCCAAAAATGCTTTTCCGGAGTTGTTGTCGCAATAGCCCTCTTTCCACTGATAAAAATTATTAAATTGCCACTTCAATTAACACGATGAGCAATCCCAGCCAGAACAGCGACAAGAATAAGGCCCATTACGAGGAGAAATATGCCGATTATTCTATTCGGAATATCCTGCATTGGATCAACCATCTGGATGCTTTCCTCAACTCGGCTACTACTACTGAAACCAGCTGGTTTGCGATGTATCAGAAGGATTTCAGAAATAAGCTGAAAGGGAAAAAAGTTGTAGAAATGGGTTGTGGCGATTGTGTGAATGCCGCGGTGATGGCTGCCCTGGGCGCTGAGGTTTGGGCTAATGATATCGCTTCCTCCAGCGGAAAGATCGTGGCCGCGCTCAATGAAAACTATAAATTTGAACATCCCATAAAATTCGTGGAAGGAGATTTTCTTCGGAATGAACTCCCGGCGGGGAATTTCGATTATGTGATAGGGAAAGCCTTCTTGCATCATCTCGAGCTGCCCCTGGAAGCAGAATTTCTTAAGGAAACCGCCCGACTCCTGAAACCCGATGGCGAAGCCCGATTCTTCGAGCCCGCGGTAAACAACCGACTCCTGGACGAGTTGCGCTGGCATATCCCGGTGAAGACCAGGCCGTCGAAATTCAATAAAGAAGCCTTTGCCAAATGGAAAGCCAATGATCCGCATCCCGACCGCAGTTTCAGCTCAGCTCATTTTGAACAGGCGGGGCGCCGGTTCTTCAAAGAAGTAGAGATCATCCCCGTAGGCACTCTGGAGCGCTTCAGCCGACTCCTGAAATGGGGCGAACCCCGGAATAAATTCAAACGCTGGGCGCTTAAGACTGAAACAAGCCTTCCCGGATTTTTAAATAAGCCGTTTACGAGGAGTCAGTTGATTGTTTATCGCCAGCCATTGTCAGGCTGAGCCCGACCGGAGGGAGGAAAGTCGAAGCCATCTGAAGATTTCTACTTTCATTTTTTGCTCGCCCAAAAAACGAAACAAAAAAGGGCGACCTATGTGGAGGTGTTTTTTTGGCAACAAGGCCAAAAAATCGCGTATCAGCAGCTAAATTTTTTCCAAGGCTTCAAAAATTTTTAACGCTGCTGATCCGCTACACTCACATAGGCGTTAAACTCGCAAAGCTTGTAATAGGCCAAGCTCTTAGGTTAGATGATTTTTCATTGAGGTAGTAATGAGAAAATCCACTGGAAACGTCATCGCGAGCCCGCAGG
>NZ_JBEPWD010000170.1:0-330 GCF_041642575.1 Salegentibacter sp.
GATTTTGTACATATTTCTCCCAATGCTGTAGTCACCGGAAATGTAGAAATAGGTGAAGGCAGCCAGGTTGGTGCCGGAGCTTCTGTTATTCCGGGTATAAAAATTGGCAAATGGGTAAACATCGGTGCAGGAGCCGTTATAATAGAAGATATTCCGGATTTCGCTGTAGTAGTGGGAAATCCCGGAAAAATTATAAAGTATTCAAATGAGTAAGGAAAAAATATGGCTCTCCTCTCCACATATGGGAGGAAAAGAGCAGGAATTCGTAAATGAAGCCTTCAAACAAAACTGGATAGCGCCCTTAGGCCCCAATGTTAGTGGTTTCGAGCA
>NZ_JBEPWD010000170.1:340-2646 GCF_041642575.1 Salegentibacter sp.
AGGTGTGGAACGTGGAGATGAGGTGTTGTGCCAGACTATGACCTTTGCAGCTTCGGCCAATCCAATAGTTTATTTGGGTGCGACTCCTGTTTTTATAGACAGTGAGGAAGATACCCTTAATATTTGTCCCGAAGAACTTGAAAGGGCTATTAAAGATCGAATCGAGAAAGGAAAAAAACCAAAAGCGATAATCGCGGTTCATTTATACGGTACACCTTACAAGGTTGATGAGATTAACAAAGTGGCTTCAGATTATGGAATTCCGGTTATTGAAGATAGTGCTGAAGCGCTGGGGAGTTCCTATAAGGGTCAGAAATGCGGATGTTTTGGTGAATTCTCCATTTTATCATTTAATGGGAATAAAATTATTACAACTTCCGGAGGAGGAGCTTTGGTTACTAAAAACCAGAAGGCGAAGGATAAAACAATTTATCTTGCCACCCAGGCCAGGGATGCTGCGCCACACTATCAGCATTCAGAAATCGGATACAATTACCGCCTAAGCAATGTTTCCGCGGGAATTGGACGAGGACAAATGCTGGTCCTGGATGATAGAGTTACAGCACGGAGAGCAATGCACGAATTTTACGTAGATTTGTTTAATGATATTGAAGGGGTTGAAGTTCACTCAGTTCCTGATAATGATTATTTTAGCAATCACTGGTTGAGTGTCATAAGAGTTAATGAAAAACAAACAGGGGGAATAAACCGGGAAAAGCTGCGTTTATTTCTCGAAGAAAATAATATTGAAAGCAGGCCACTTTGGAAACCTATGCATATGCAACCGGTTTTCAAAGATTCGCCATTTTATGGGAAAGGGGTGGCTGAAGCTCTTTTTGAAAACGGACTGTGTCTTCCTTCAGGGTCTAACCTTAGCGATGAAGATAGAAACAGGATTAGCAAGGCAGTAAAGGAATGCTTTACGAAATAATTATATGATGGGGAATTTAGTCAAAGTTCTTAAGGGTATCTTGTCTGGGGCAGACAGTTCTTTAGACCTTAGAAATATGCGTTATCTGCCCAGATGGGCGGTATTGCTCATCGATATTGCTTTGGTGGCTATCTCCACCCTGTTTACTGTGCTAATTGTAGTAGACCTTACTCCCCAATATTATACTGTCCTGAGTTTTTATGACAAAGGGATACTGATAGTTGCGGTTCATATCTTTTATTTTTACATTTTTAAAACCTATGCCGGTATCATCCGGTATTCCTCAAATATTGATGCCCTCAAGCTTCTCCTGGCTACGCTGAGTGCATTCTTCACCCTGGTGTTTATTAGTTATACTGCATATTTTGTAATAGGAGAAAAGATCTTTTTGATAGGAGGTTTATTGATAAACCTTTGTGCGGCTTTCTCCTTGTTATTTCTTTTTAGATTAGGGGTAAAGCAGGTTTATGAGTATTTCAAAATCGTTCAGAAAAACGAACAACTCATCAATGCGGTAATAATCGGGGCTGATGAAAATGCGATCTCGGTGGCTGGAGCACTGGATATTGAAAATCCAAGAAGGTTTAAAGTTGTAGGTTTTTTGACCAAGGAAAAGTTAAACCGAAACATAAGATTACTGGATAAACCGGTGGTGAGCCATTCAGGAAAAGTTCATTCATCAGTGCAATCCCTGGATGCCAGTGCAATAATTCTCTCAGAGCATAATTTAAGTGCTGAAGAAAAATTCGGAATTGTTGAGGATTGTCTTGAACATGATATCAAGGTGTTCAATGCCCCTATAGTTTCCAGTTGGGGACAGGGGGAGCCTATCGCTCAAAAAGTTAAATCGCTTCAAATCGAAGATCTGCTGGAAAGAGAACCTATTAAGCTGGATGTGCAGAATAAGATCGAACAGCTTACGGGGAAAACCATTCTTGTAACCGGTGGTGCAGGATCTATAGGAAGTGAGATCGTTCGCCAGGTAGCCGATTACAACCCGAAGAGGCTTATTATTCTGGATCAGGCTGAAACTCCTCTGCATAGTTTAAAATTGGAAATCGAAGCCAGATTTCCCGATCTGAATTGTAAATTTATTATTTGCGATGTTGGAAACTGGAAGCGCCTGGAATTGATGTTTCAGAATAATGATATTGATGTAGTTTACCATGCGGCAGCCTACAAACATGTTCCTCTTATGGAAGAAAACCCCCATGAGGCGGTTTTTGTAAATATTGCGGGGACGAAAAACCTGGCTGATCTTTCGGTAAAATACAAGGCGGGACATTTCGTAATGGTTTCTACGGATAAGGCTGTAAACCCCAGTAATGTGATGGGAGCCTCTAAAAGAGCGGCTGAAATGTATGTGCAATCTCTT
>NZ_JBEPWD010000171.1:0-2601 GCF_041642575.1 Salegentibacter sp.
GCTTCCCGGGTTTTGATTTCGGCACAATCATCATTTATAGTTGGATGTTTATCCCAATCCTCAAGGTACCATTGGGAATCGATAACGATCATCTGGATCTCGTCGGTGATATCAATAATTTGCAAACCACAACCGGCTTTGGGAGACCAAACCAGATTTTCCTCAAATTTTTCCAACAGGTATTCTTCCTGGCGCAACAGCCCCGGGATTCCGGAGTCGTACCAATCATGGTTTCCGGGTGTAAAGATCACCTTCCCATCATAATTTTCTATTGCATCTAACTGGGCATCCAACCTGTATTCTGCCTGTTCTCTCCCGGGATGATCTTCCGGCGGAAGCCCCGAAGGATAGATATTATCCCCCAGGAAAAGGGAGTAATTTCCGGTTTCCTTTACAGAATCCACGAAAGTCTTGAACGCAATAAGCCCTTCAGAGCTTCCTCCCGGCTGGGAGTAGCCACCATCTCCAATGAGGTAAAAGGATTTCTCAATTTCCTTATCGGTAGGATAACCAAAGTTTTCGGTAGGTTCATCCTTATGATATTTGGGATCATTACTGGCACAGGAATAAATAAACAGGATACTTAAAAGTGAAAGGAAGATGTTATTTTTTTTCATAAGGGGTATTGAACATTTTTTGTAATTTGGCTCAACCAAATATCACCCGAAGATGAATAAGCTTGTTGAAAAAGCAGATGAATTTGTTTTAAATCTTTTTAAAGAAAAGCTACCGAATACCTACATATACCATAACTATAAGCACACCCAGCGCGTGGCTAAAAGTACTAAAGAATTAATTGATAATTCTGAAATTAATGTTAAAGAGGAAGAGGCGCTATTACTGGCCGCATGGCTACATGACACCGGTTATATCCGCACTTTTGAAGGGCATGAAAAAGAGAGTGTAGACATCGCTACCAGGTTTTTAAAAGAGAATAATGCCACCCCGGAACTCATTGAAAAAGTCACCCAATATATTAAGGCTACCCGGTTTGAAGCGGAACCGAAAAGCCTTCCGGAAAAAATTATGAGAGATGCCGATTCTTCGCATTTCGCCAAAGATTATTTCGAGGAAACCAGTGAATTATTAAGACAGGAACTTGAATTATTAAATATCAGGCATTTCACTGCCTCAGAATGGGTACAGGAAAATATTGAAATGCTTACAAAAAAGCATCAGTTTTATACTACCTATGCGCTTACCAACTGGCAACAAGGGAAAGAAAAAAACCTTCTTGAGCTAATTGAATCTCAGACGAAACAGGAGAAAAAACTAAAAAAAGAAGAAACCAAGGCCCGCCTGAAAGCGAAATTCAAAAATGATAATCCCGAAAGAAGTATCCAGACTCTATTCAGGGTTACTCTTAGGAATCATATAAAACTTAGTGATATTGCTGATACCAAGGCGAACATTCTGCTTTCGGTAAACGCGATCATTATTTCCCTGGCATTTGCCAATTTATTACCTAAACTGGATGCCGAGATGCATAAACACCTTCTTGTTCCCAGTCTGGTTTTAATGCTGTTTAGTGTTGCCTCAATAATTCTTTCCATATTATCTACGAGGCCCAATGTCACCAGCGGGGAATTCACAAAAGATCAGGTTAAGAACAGGGAAGTGAATTTACTCTTCTTTGGGAATTTCCATAAAATGCCTTTTGAGCAATTCCGTTGGGGAATGCAGGAGATCATTAAAGACAAAGATTATGTTTATGAATCTTTAATGTTGGATCTGCATTTACTGGGGAAGGTCTTACACAGAAAGTATATGTTGTTGAGGCTAACCTATTTGGTTTTTATGATAGGAATTATCCTTTCGGTATTAAGCTTTGTAATAGCCTTTTACCTAGTTTAGTTCCTGCATAAGATCTTCGTAGGTGATTGTATTTTCCGGATCTGAATCATCCAAAGTGTAAAGAATGTTTACCCGAATTGCTCTAAGGCCTACCACCCCCTGAACATCTTCCAGCTCAAGGATCTCTACTTCCTCACCTAAATATTTTTTCGCCTGTAGATATTTTATGTATCGCAAATATTCTCGTTCATCAGCTCGCTGAGAATAAATAATCGCGATTTTTCCTTTTTGAGTGATACGCTCCTCGGTATTTTTAATGAAAGCCTTATCCAAACGTTTTTTGATGATCTCATAACGCGCGTTATAAGTACCGTCTACATCGAATTTTTTCTCATCCATTCGATACCTGATCGATAAGGTGGTATTGTAAACCAGGATCAGCGATGCGGCATCCAGTTTAATCGGGGTGCTTTCCTGTAATTGATAGAACCTGTTTTCCATCTCACACATGGTACTTAGCTGCCACAATCTCATATTGTATAAATAGACTTTATTAAAAGCCTTGTTTCGGGCCATCGAAGCCCCTATATAGATATTGTGGTCTACTCCATCGGTTTTATAACGTTCAAAATAATGCGGATAGATCTCCTGGGCCTGTATCTGCTTCTTGTCTATATACCGTGACATGGTTCTGTTGATACGTTGCACGGTTTCATCATAATTTTTACGATGATTATATATAATTCCGGTTTCGGGATTAAGCTCTTTTTGGTAACTACTTACCAACTTCTTGAGTTCATCCGATTG
>NZ_JBEPWD010000172.1:0-2565 GCF_041642575.1 Salegentibacter sp.
CAGGTAGAAACTGAGGAATTAGCAGTGATGGTGGATACTTTTAAACCGTTGAAACTTACTGAAGAGGCCATGAAAATAGCCGATGAAAGCTATCACACATCATGGTTAGAATAAAATTAATTAAAGAATAGTTAAAAATATTAATATGACTACTGATAACACATCATTGAAACTTAAAAAGGTAATGGCCGAGGCAGAAGACTTTCTGCCAATACTGGGCACCGATTTTGTTGAACTCTATGTTGGGAATGCTAAGCAGGCTGCTTATTACTATCAACATGCCTGGGGCTTTGAGCCTATTGCCTATTCTGGTTTGGAAACGGGTAGGAAAGATCAGGTTTCTTATGTATTACAACAAGGGAAGATTAGAATTGTTTTAACCTCACCTTTAACACCTGATGGAGATGTTAATGCTCATATCAATAACCACGGGGATGGGGTGAAAATGGTCGCCCTTTGGGTAGATGATGCCCGAAAAAGCTATGAAGAAACTACAAAAAGAGGAGCGAAATCCTACGTAGAACCTTATGAGCTGGAAGATGAAAATGGGAAAGCTGTAATTTCCGGGATTCACACCTATGGAGAAACTATACACCTCTTCGTTGAGCGCAATGAATATACTGGGCCGTTTTTACCCGGATATAAGGCTTATGCTTCCAGGGTTGAAACCAAAGGTGCCGGTCTCAAATACATAGACCATATGGTAGGGAATGTAGGTTGGAATGAAATGAACAAATGGGTTGAATTTTATGCGAAGGTTATGGGATTTGCCCAAATGGTTTCCTTTGACGACAAGGATATTTCTACCGATTACACAGCCCTTATGAGTAAGGTGATGAGCAATGGTAACGGAAGAATAAAATTCCCAATTAATGAACCAGCTGAAGGAAAGAAAAAATCGCAGATCGAAGAATATATAGATTTTTATAATGGGGCGGGAGTGCAGCATATCGCTTTATCTACCGATAATATTATAGAAACCGTGACCGCACTAAGAGATCGCGGAGTAGAATTCCTATATGTACCGGAGACCTATTATGATACTCTTCTGGATAGAGTTGGGGAAATCGATGAAGAACTTGCACCTTTAAAAGAACTGGGAGTTTTAGTAGACAGGGACGATGAAGGGTATTTACTGCAAATTTTCACCAAGCCTGTTTTAGACCGACCAACAATGTTCTTTGAGATCATTCAGCGGAAAGGGGCTCAATCTTTTGGAAAAGGAAACTTTAAAGCCCTTTTTGAAGCGATTGAAAGAGAGCAGGATTTGAGAGGTACATTATCTTAATCATAAAATAATTCCAACTTAAAATATAATTAAATGAAAGATTAAAAAAATCGCATCACTTTAGTTAAAGTTAATTTTTTTATTGCTGGTAAAGTGTGGTTTTGGGATTTTTGCACTCGCATTTTTGGAGTGGTTACCAAAACAATGTGATTTAATTTTTTTCATAATTTAAGTTTTAGTTGGTTAATAAGACAAAAACCTCATCATTAATTTGATGGGGTTTTTTGTTTTAATACATTTGGAATAGAAATTGTAAATACTGGTAGTGTAAAACAAATTTTACTTATTTCAGGAGACCTTAAACCATGAAAAAAATATTTACAATTCTCACCATCCTAATTAGCGGCCTTGCAATGCAAGCGCAATCTCAACAAGCTTTTGAAGCCGGCGAATGGTTTCGTTTCCGGATTCATTACGGTCCTTTTAATGCGAGTTTTGCCACCATGGAGGTTGAAGAAACCACGCTTCGGGATAAAGCTGTATATCATGTAAAAGGTCGCGGAAAATCTACAGGGCTTTTACACCTCTTCTTTAAGGTAGATGATGATTATCAAACTTTCATAGACAAGAATGACGGAAAACCTTACAAATTCATCAGAAAAATAGATGAAGGAGGGTACACCAAAGATCTGGAAATAGATTTTAATCATACTAGTAATAAGGCACACGTATTCGACAAAAAGCATGGAAAGAATAATACGTATACCGTCCAGGAAAATGTGCATGACATGTTATCGGCATTTTATTATATTCGCAACAATATTAATAGCGATGAGTTGAATCTGGGTGATGAAATGAATCTCAACCTTTTTATAGACGATGAAACCATGAATTTCAAGCTGAGGTTCCTTGGTCGCGAGGTGATCAAGACAAAGTTTGGAAAGGTGGCAACCCTTAAATTCAGGCCCTTGGTTATGGCTGGAAGGGTGTTTAAGGAAAAGGAGAGCCTTACTTTTTGGGTTTCTGATGATGCTAATAAATTGCCGGTAAAAATTGAAGCCGATCTAAAAGTTGGATCACTTGATGCAGACCTTGACGCTTATAAAGGACTAAAACATCCTTTTAGAATAATTGTAGATTAACATGGAAATCAAGCCCGAGATTGCCGAGAGAATTGCCAAACTCGAAGAGAAATTTAAAAATTCCGGGCAGGACCTCGGTTCCTATCTTGATGGGCTCTTATACGATAAATACCTCACCTATTGGGATTATATCAGTATTGACACTCTCTTAAGTCTCCAAAATACCCTAACGCATTTTCCCGATGAGAAGATCTT
>NZ_JBEPWD010000173.1:0-2556 GCF_041642575.1 Salegentibacter sp.
CCTCGTGTTCGTTACCGTGGTCTTCATTTGCTGTCTCTCTGCAAGCGGAAAAACTGAATACTAATATTGCTGCGAAAAATAAGTTCTTGAAATTCATAATGTTTGTTTTTTATTTATAACTGATGTTTTAAAAGTGCTGCTTTTAACTGAAAAAGCTCTTTCTGCATTTCCAGCATATTGTTATAGGCTTCACGGTAGAATTCTACCTCCCGGTAATAATCCAGAAATGAGAATTCTCCAAGTTTATAGGCTTTAAACAAAAGTTCCTCCGATTTTAAATCTTCGAATGTTTCCCTGTATTCCTCGTATTTCCTCTTTAGTAACTGGTATTGCTGATAGTTCTCCTGAAATCTCGTGTAAAATTCGGCAGTTTTAGCGCTGGTATTGTCCTGAGTGTACCCCAGATTAGCTTTGGCTGCCTTTACTTTATTGTTGCTGTTCCAAAGTGGAATGGAAAGTCCACCAAGAAACCCGGAATAATTACTGGAATTTACGCCCTGGTAATTGTAACCAATAGTGAGATCAGGAAGAATTTTATTCTTCTCCAGTTTAAGCTGTTGCTCTGCGACAGCTTGCTGAGAATTGAGCATCTGAATTTCTGCATCGCCGGAAAGTTTTTCTTCCCATAGCATCTGCAAATCTGCTATTTCAGAATCATCAAAAAACCGGATCTGCTCCTCCTGAATAGGGTTTCCTCCATTCAGTTGCTGAAGTTCCATCAGCGTATTTCTGATGCTGATTTCTATTTGGTCTATTTCAAACTGTTGCTGCAACCAGGCAATTCTGGCCTTGTTTAGCTCCAGAATCCCGATTTGTTCGGCATCATATAAACGCTGAATCTGATCGTAGACTTGTTTTGCCTGTGCTACTCTTTCTTTCTCAATTTCCTGTCGTTGCTGCAGGTTTTGCAGCTCCAATAGTTGTAGTTTAGCTTCCAAAAGAACCTCCTGGCGCAAGCTTTTGTATTCCAGTTCCAACAAATCCTTTTGTTCAGCAATCCTTTTTCCACGGGCTCCATATACCGTTGGAAATTCAAATCGCTGGGAGATCTGGTACTCATAATAATCATCGGTCTCGTGCTCGCCAAACGGAAGATAAAAGGCTGAAACCTGTGGATCCTGCAGGTTATTCTCGGTCCTGTTAGTTAAATTCTGACTGGCAATAAAAGACTGATATGCTTTAAGCTGTCTGTTATTCTCACTTATCTCCTTCAGAATAACATCCGGCCCGGTTTCCTGGGCAAATGAACTGATAGAGATAAAGATCCCGCAGACAGCGGAAACAAAATATCTGTACATAAGTGTGATTTTAGTTTAATCTTTATACTGAGGTCTGTCTGATGTCTATAGACAAAAAACTGACTAAAATTAAACTAAGTAGGGAGGCCCCCGAAGGGATAATTGTGATAAATAAGGATTAAAATATCTTGATGGAGGCTGGTAATTTTCGAATAAATCAACCAGGTTTTCTTCAAAGAATACAGTTTGGTTTGCGTAAAGCTGAAATAATTGCTTTTCAGCCTCTAACTTTTTTGGAGCGATCTGCTCAATGGAAATTTTAACAACCGGAACTTCAGAATTACTTCCTCCATGGGTATGCATGCCCAGCAGAATAGAAAAAAGATCCTGCGCAGTTTTAGATTGCTTTTCATGATCGTGATCCTGGGAATGAGTATGGTCTAATGAAGCATGTTCGTGCGTCCCGGCGTGATCATGATGCAAGTGGGGTATTATTTGATGTAAAAGCATCAGGGAAAATAATCCCAATAGAAAAAAAGCTTTTATTTGATTTTTTACCTGCACCGTTCAAATATATAAAAAACTAACTGTTTTTCTACCTCTATATTAGGCTTGGAAGATAAATAGCATGATAGGCTAAGACTAGTGGCAGTTTTTAATATTCCGTTTTAAATTGAAAATAGATAATCCTCAAAGCAACGAGACGGCTCTTGCGCTACGTACCACCATCCACCATTATAAAGAAGATATTTGGTTCTTTTTCAATCCAAAGGATAATTCTACCAATTTTCATCTATTTCTGCCTTACCACCAAATTTTATCACCTTACTCCCATAGATAGGATCGTAATAATGACCGCCTTCCTGGTAGTCATCATTCCATACCTTTATTCCATCTTGAATGCGATAGAGAAAAGGAGAGAGATGTAGCCTTTCAAGATGCCATCTTCCTTCCTTTCCTGAAGGAATGTCTTCCCCATCGCCATACAACATCAAACCGCTATCTGCATACACCTCATGCCCTGGATCTGTTGACTTATACTCATGACTCACGTTTATAAGTTTATGTCCAATTTCATGGGCCACGGTGCTCCTTAGTCGATCTGGACGACTTAAATTTGTTATACTAATTATGCCTCGCATGGCATCCGGTAAGGTATTGCAATAGGAGTAAGTTGGAAATGATAATCCGCCGGTCCGAACTGATTTCATAGTCCAATTGCGGCCCTCCGAAACTTCCAGAAATGGAAAAAATACATCTTGAAGTGTAACCAGGTAAACAGTCCTTGAACTGTTTGGGTCTGGTTCTATAATACTGC
>NZ_JBEPWD010000174.1:0-2550 GCF_041642575.1 Salegentibacter sp.
GCTATTTCATCAATTTCGGCCAGGTGCATTTCCATGGCTTTTTCCAAAGCGGGTTTAACGAGATCAACTTCCATTTTGTCAAAAGCGGGAACCCCTGCATAGGGCCCTTCCCATTCGGCTAATAAAATATTATCCATATCCTTATCTTGTGCCAGGGCATTGGAACTTAAAACCGTTACCAATGCGAGCATTCCGGCGTTTTTTAAAACTTTCTTCATTAAAGATTATTTTTTGTTTAAACGCCATGAAGATACGAAGATTTTAAATTCCTTCAGGGTGCTTTTTAACATTTCGCCTGAAAGTTCCCTTAAACGGCCCTCGCAAAAGAAAATACTTTTATCTTTGGTTCCGGTTTTACCCTTAGGGTGAGACCAAACCAAATAAAATATCAACATTTAAATCATTTACTAATGAAAAATTTAAGCAAATTTGTTTTGATCTTTGGAGCTATGGCTATGATTGCCTGTGGCGAGAAGAAAGAAAAGGAAGCCGATGAGGAAACTACTATTGGCAATACCTCAACCGAGGAAACTACTCAAACCCGTGAAGCTGCTTCTACAGATGCCTCTGATGCAGATGTAGTGGAGATCACTATTGAAGGAGATGACCAAATGCGTTTCAACATGGATGAAATCAAAGTTAAAGCCGGACAAACTGTACGTCTTACTTTAAAACATGTTGGCCAAATGGACAAAAACCAAATGGGGCACAATTGGGTGCTTTTAACTCAGGGAACAGAGATCTCTGAATTCGGTATGGAAGCGATGGACGCAAAAGATAACGATTACATTCCGGAAGGAACCGATCAAGTAATCGTTCATACCAAAATGCTTGGTGGGGGAGAAAGCGATACTATCGAGTTTGAAGCTCCTGAAGCTGGAACTTACGACTTTATTTGTTCTTTCCCGGGTCACTATTCTTTAATGAAAGGTAAGTTTATCGTAGAGTAAATTTATATTCTTAAAAATAAAAAAAGCCTGTTTTCATTTACTGAAGGCAGGCTTTTTTGGTTTCTATAGTTTCTGCTGAATTTTTTTGAAATCGAAAATGGGAATAAGTTATTTCCATTGGGGATTATTTGCTAATTCTTTAATATCTAAGCTTATTGCGGGCAGGCGATTAAAGATTCTATAAATCCGGCTATCAGGCCATAGATTCCTGTAAAATTTTGAATTTTCAAAGCTTTCAGAAGTCGGAAAAACTGTAGTTTTAAACTTTTATTTTTAGCCTTAAATGATCTTGAATGGAACGGCATATTGTAATTGATTTTGATAGTACTTTTACCCAGGTTGAAGCTCTTGACGTTTTAGGAGAAATATCCCTGGCCGGAGATGAGGATAAGGAGAAGAACCTTAAAGAGGTTGAAAACCTAACCGATCTTGGAATGAAGGGAGAAATAGATTTCAGAAGGTCCCTGGAAGAACGTCTTCGCCTTTTGAAAGCTAATAAAGTTCATCTGCCACCTTTAATTGAAAATCTGAAGGAACGTGTGTCACCTTCCTTTGTGCGGAACCGTGTGTTTTTTGAGGAATATCATGAGAATATTTACATTATTTCCAATGGTTTTAAAGAGTTTATCGTTCCTATAGTAGAAGAATACGGAGTAAGGCCAGAGAATGTATTTGCGAATACTTTTGAATTTGATGAAAACGGAAAGATCGTTGGTTTTGACCGCGAGAATGTTTTATCTTCAAATAACGGCAAAGTAGAACAGCTAAAATACCTTAACCTGAAAGGGGATGTGTATGTTATTGGCGATGGCTATACCGATTATGAGATCAAGGCCTCCGGCCTGGCTAATAAATTTTATGCCTTTACTGAAAATGTTGAAAGAGAAAAAGTGCTGGAAAAAGCAGACCATATTACCCCGAGCCTAGATGAATTTTTATTTGTACATAATATGAACAAAGCTATTTCTTACCCAAAGAACAGAATTAACGTCCTTTTGCTGGAAAATGTGCATCAGGATGCAGTAGATATAATGAAAAAGGAAGGTTATAATGTAAGTGTGCATCCGGGCGCTATGGATGAGGAGGAACTCACGGAAAAGATCAAAGATGTATCTGTGATCGGGATTCGCTCAAAAACTCATCTTACTAAAAAAGTCCTTGATAATGCTAACCGCCTCATTGGGGTGGGAGCCTTTTGCATAGGTACTAACCAGATAGATCTTGAGGAATGTCTTAAAAAGGGAATCCCTGTATTTAATGCGCCTTTTAGCAATACCCGTTCGGTGGTGGAACTGGCAATAGGAGAGATCATTCTGCTTATGCGTAATCTACCCGATAAAATGAAATTGATGCATGATGGGAGATGGGAAAAATCGGCCAATAATAGTTTTGAAACCCGCGGAAAGAGGTTAGGTATCATTGGCTACGGAAATATAGGCGCACAACTTTCGGTTGTAGCTGAATCTATTGGGTTTGATGTTTATTATTATGACATCGAAGAAAAACTTCCCCTGGGGAATGTCACCAGGTGTAACTCTCTCAAGGAACTTCTGGAAACAGTGGACATAGTAACTTTACACGTAGACGGCCGTAAAGAAAA
>NZ_JBEPWD010000175.1:0-2518 GCF_041642575.1 Salegentibacter sp.
AATCCCGCTGTCTGAAATCTTCCAATTCACTTCACAATTAAAAAGATTAAGTACATTTATTGGCATTTTCATAGGCTTTTGAAAAACCAAATTCAGCAACATACTTAATGAAAATAAGATCTCTTGAAAAAACAGAATTCGAAACTATTTTTCGGGCATTCTCTCAGGCCTTTGCCGATTATGAAATGCAATGGAATAAAGCACAACTCTTAACAATGCTAAAAAGGCGCGGTTTCGTTCCTGAACTGTCTTTTGCCGCCTTTGATAATGAAGAGATTGTAGCTTTCACTTTTAATGGAATTGGAGTTTTTAATGGTAAACCCACTGCCTATGATACCGGCACGGGAACTTTAAAAGATTATCGAGGGAGAGGCCTGGCGACAGAAATTTTCGAGACCTCGCTGCCGTACCTGAAAGAAAATAATATTGAACAATACCTGCTGGAAGTATTGCAACACAATCCTAAAGCCATTTCTGTTTATAAAAAACTTAGCTTTGAAACCACCAGGGAGCTGAATTATTTCATGCAGAAAAATGAAAAAATTGACCGCAGGCTAAAAATATCAGGCTACTCAGTGGAACAATTAGATACGCTGAATTTTGAATCGGTTTCCGGCTTCTGGGATTTTTATCCTACCTGGCAGAATGACTTTCAGGCCATTCAAAGAGCTTCAGAAGATTTTATATTCCTGGGAGTGTTTACCGGCACAAAACTTATTGGCTATTGCATCTTTGAGCCCGATTCAGGAGATATCACTCAAATAGCGGTTGAAAAACAGCACAGAAGAAAAGGAATAGGAACTTTATTGCTTAATGAAGCTATAAAATTCAATAAGAATGATTCGATTAAAATTATGAATACAGATACTCAATGTATTTCAATTACTGAGTTTCTGAAAACGAATAACATTCCATTAAAAGGGAAGCAATTTGAAATGATCAAGCAGTTATAGGGTTCACAGCCGGCAGCAAAAAAGGCTTCAGCACAAAACGACGCCCTTGATCTCAGTTTAAGATCTGAAATTTAAAAGAAAAGTTGTTCCAACATTCACCTTACTTTCCACACTAATACTACCGCCTAAACTATTCATATAATTATAGACCAGGTATAAGCCTATTCCCTTACTATCATTGTGATTATGAAAACTCTGGTTCAAACCAAAAATTTTGTCGCCAACCTTTTCGGTATCAAACCCAAGCCCGTTATCAGAAAAAATGATCTTTACAGTGTTATCAACCCGTTTAGAGGAAATTCTGATTTTAGGGGGAATCCCGGGCCTGGCATATTTTATTGAATTCGTAATTAAATTGAGAAAAATACTGTGCAGATAAAAAGCATTAAAATTAATATCAGGCACTTCAGTGAAATCTATTTCAAAGACTGCTTTTGAATCTTCAATCAAGGCCTTTAAGGGCGCTATGGTGGTGTCCAGGATATTCTTCAGGTTTAGTTTTTCAACTTTTAGGCTCAGTTTATCTTCTTCATTTAAAAGATCAATATGCTTATTCAATGTGTTCTTCAACTGGAAAGCAGAGGTTTCAAGCATCTCCATATACTCCAGGGTTTCTTCATCCTTTATCTTCGAACTGTCTATCAGACTCAAGATTGAAATAAAATTATTGACCGGTGACCTTAAATCATGGGAGGTTGTATAGGTTAATTGCTTGTACTCTGCATTTACTTTGGTGAGCTTGGCAAGCAGGGAATTTCGCTCTTCCTCCAGTTTTTTAATATGCGTGATATTTTTTGCGATTGCATAAATTAAATTCAGGGAAGGTTCGGGAATGGAGGTCCAGGTGAGCCAAACTAATTCTCCATTTTTCGTGATATAACGGTTTTGAAAGTGTAACAATGGATTTCCTTCCAAAATCAGGGCCCGAGTTTCAGCTGTATTCTGCTTATCCTGGGGATGTACAAAATGGCTTATGGGACTGGAAAATAATTCTTCCCGGGTATAACCCAATAACTTAATAAATGCAGGATTTACCCTTCTGAAATACCCGTCATAACCAGCAATGCAAAGAAAATCTGTAGACGACTCGAAAAAAGGTTCAATGTTAAACTGTTGTTCAATAGCTAACCGGGAATCATCAGAAATATGGAGGGTATTGAATTCGTTTTTCATTTACTTAAAAATGTTTAAACCATTTTTTGATTTGATTTTAAACAGGAATTCTTACAAATACCTGCCTGAACCAAAACGGAATACAGCGATAATTCAGATTCATTCAAACATACGATTTAAAACCCACGAATTCCGAAACTTCTCACTTATTTGTGTATTTCATCGGTATTTTATGCTTTATGTAGTGAATAGGCATTCTAAATGTTAATAATGTCAAAATCAAATACGTGTGAAAAAACGCTTCAAAAATCCCTCTTTTAATGCTTTCCTGGGAACCTGCCGACTTCCTTTCTCATAGCGTTTAAACCACTTTCTTTTTTCTTATTTTTATTAGTCTCCCGGAAACAACTTCGATACCCAGGATGAGAACAATTACTTATATCAAAATTGGA
>NZ_JBEPWD010000176.1:0-2517 GCF_041642575.1 Salegentibacter sp.
CCTCCAAAGTCATCAAATCTAATATTCTCATCGGGTAAACCAAAGTCTTCTCCCATTTTCTGAACAGCTTTGTTCATCAATGGAGGTCCACAGAAATATAATTCGATCTCTTCAGGTTCTTCGTGTTTGCTCAAATAATTATCGATCACCACCTGGTGAATGAAGCCTACGAATCCGTCTCCTTCATCATCAAGATCCTTTTTAACTTTCCAGTTATCTTCTTCCATTGGTTCAGAAAGTGCAAGGAAGAATCTAAAGTTAGGGAAATCTCTTTCCAATGCTCTGAAGTGCTCAGTATAGAACAATTCTCTCTTCGAACGACCACCATACCAGTAAGTCACTTTTCTTCCGGTTTGAAGGGTGCGGAATAAATGGTAAAGGTGAGAACGCATAGGAGCCATTCCGGCACCACCACCAACATAAAGCATCTCTGCTTCACTTGGGTTGATAAAGAATTCACCATAAGGCCCTGAAATAATTACCTTATCACCTTCTTTTCTTGAGAAAATATAAGATGAAGCAATACCAGGATTTACATCCATCCAGCCGTCTTTAGCTCTATCCCATGGCGGAGTAGCTATACGTACGTTTAGCATGATCTCACGACCCTCAGCAGGGTAAGAAGCCATAGAATAGGCTCTCTCCACTGTTTCAGGGTTCTTCATCACGAGAGGCCAAAGTTTAAAGTTATCCCATTCCTGTTTGAATTTATCAGGCTCTCCCGGATGTTCGTCGGGGTGTGCTGTGATTTCAATATCACTATATTTCACCTCACATTTAGGGATCTCGATCTGGATATAACCACCGGCCTTGTAATCCATATCTTCCGGAATTTCAACAACGAATTCCTTGATAAAAGATGCTACGTTGTAGTTTCTCGTTACGGTAGCCTCCCATTTCTTGATTCCGAAAATCTCCTCCGGAATCTGGATCTTCATGTCTTCTTTTACTTTTACCTGGCATCCAAGGCGCCATCCCTGTGCAATCTCTTTACGGGTAAAGTGCGGCTTCTCGGTAGGAAGAATAGTTCCTCCTCCTTCAGAAACGATACATTTACATTGAACGCAGGTTCCTCCACCTCCACAGGCAGAAGGTAAAAATAATTTATTATCACCTAAGGTGGAAAGTAGTGTTCCTCCCGAACCTACTTCCATATCTTTTTCTCCGTTAATATTTATAGTCACCGGTCCTGATGGTGCGAGTTTGGCTTTGGCTCCAAGCAAAATGGAAACCAGCAAAAGGATCAATACTAAAAATACTACTACACTTGCTATTACAACTGTCATAATCCTACTTTTTCGGTTATATTTTAATTCCCATAAAACTCATAAAACCAAGAGCCATTAAACCGGTAATAAGAAAAGTTATTCCCAGGCCTTTCAACGGAGCCGGTATGTTTGAGTAAGCTATTTTCTCGCGGATGGCGGCAATTCCAAGAATTGCAAGGAAAAAGCCTATACCACTTCCAAGTCCATAAGTAATGGCTTCTGTGATCGCGCCAAAATCCTTTTGTTGCATAAATAACGAACCACCAAGAATGGCACAGTTTACCGCAATTAGCGGAAGAAAGATACCCAGTGCACCATAAAGAGCAGGGGCAAATTTCTCAACAACCATTTCTACCAGTTGTACCATAGAGGCAATTACCGCGATAAACATGATAAAGCTAAGAAAGCTCAGGTCAACATTGGCGTACTCGGCCCCCAGCCATTGCAGGGCACCCGGTCTTAGCAGGTAGGTATCCAGCAAGTAGTTAATTGGTACCGTCATAGCAAGTACAAATATTACTGCAGCTCCTAAACCAACAGCTGTTTTCACAGTTTTAGATACTGCCAGGTATGAACACATCCCCAGGAAGTAAGCAAAAACCATATTTTCTATGAAAATACTTCTTACAAATAAGTTTACATATTCCATTATTATTCTTTTTTAGCTGTTAGTTGGTTTCTTCAATCAGTTTACGGTTACGTGCACGCTGAACCCAGATTATCAGCCCTACAACAATAAGAGCCATTGGGGAAAGGAGCATTAATCCGTTGTTTTCGTATCCTAAAGAATAAAGGCCGGTAGATTCAGCAAGGGTTGCGCCTTTATGGCCCAAGACCTCGAAACCAAATAATTTACCTGAACCTAAAAGTTCACGGAAAAAAGCCACAATTATAAGAATAAGCCCATAACCGGCAGCGTTTCCAACACCATCCAGGAAGGATTTGTAAACCCCGTTTCCAAGAGCAAATGCCTCAAGACGTCCCATTACAATACAGTTGGTAATAATAAGACCGATAAATACCGAAAGCTGTTTACTTACATCATAAGCATAAGCTTTTAATATCTGGTCCACCAATACCACAAGAGATGCCACTACAACAAGTTGCACAATAATCCTGATTCGGCTTGGAATCATATTACGTAACATAGATATAATCATGTTACTAAATGCCATAACCGCAACAACCGCAATTGCCATAACCACAGCTGGTTCCAACTGTACGGTGATCGCAAGTGCCGAACAAATAC
>NZ_JBEPWD010000177.1:0-2498 GCF_041642575.1 Salegentibacter sp.
GTTTTTGATAATTCTATTCTGAAAAAGCTAAGAATTTACGGTAAACCGTAAATTCTTGCTATTTCTCAATAGCATCATAAAGCACCTGCTGAATATTGGTCCTGGTATTTAAACTGTATAATCTCGTATTTCCGCGGGTAGGTAAAACGCGGTTGGAAAGAAAGAGATAAAGCAGGTCTTCTTCAGGATCCATCCACACCATTATTCCGGTAAAACCCGTGTGTCCAAAGCTTGCTTTACTGGCATCCTTAGCGGTATTGCCGCTTTCTCCTTTATATTCCAGATAGGGTTTATCGAAGCCCATTCCACGATGGTTATCATTTTCGGGAAACTGAACTTTGGACCATTCCCTTAAGGTTTCCTCCTCAATATAGCGTTTCCCGGCATATTCTCCCATATTTAGATACATCTGCAAAAGTTTAGCAAGGTCATTGGCATTTCCAAAAAGCCCGGCGTGACCTGAAATTCCGCCAAACATCACAGCACCTTCATCGTGTACTCGTCCGTGAATGGGTCCTCTTCTAAATAAATAATCGTGCTCAGTTGGCACAATTTCTTTTTTTGAGTATTTCTCATATGGATTGAAAGTAAGTGAAGTCGCTCCCAGGGATTTATAAAAATTTTCATCCAGGAATTCAGCAAAACCGGTATCAATACGGCTTTCTACAACGCGGGGAGCAAGAATAAAGAAAAAGTCTGAATATTTATATTTCTTCTCATCTTCCAGAGGAGAATTGCGAATCGCCTTCACCATTTTATCAGGATAATTTCTATGCAGGTACATATTATCGGAAATCTTTATCGGAAATCGCTTAGAAGAATCCTGTTTGATTGTGAACCATTTATAACTGCCGTTATTTCTGCGCGTATTCCGCCAAAAAGGGATCCAGGATTTAAGCCGGCCCTGGTGGGTTAAAATATCGTAAAGTGGAATATCTTCTTTGTTGGAACCTTTAAATACGGGCAGATAATCGGCCAGTGTATGATTAACATTAAATTTCCCTTCATCATTCAACTTCATCAAGGCAGCTAAAGATGCAGAAATTTTGGTCACAGAGGCCAGGTCATAAACATCGGTTTTTTTCACTTTAACGGTGTCACTATAATCATGTAAACCATAAGCTTTATGAAATACGACTTTCCCATTTCTGGCTACCAGGATCTGTCCACCGGGAATAGCTTTCATATCCATAGCCTGATGCATTAAAGAGTCAATCCCACCATACAGAATTTCAGAATTCATTCCGGCATCTTCGGGGCTGGTATATTTTAGGCGTAATTCACCCTCAACCTCCAGGCCCTCGCCCGATTTGAATTTTTTCCCAACACTCACCGGAAGTTTCCCATTCGCTCCAACCCCGCCAAAAATAAGCTGGGCTGCAAGTTCCTGGGTGATCTTATTATCCTGATAGGTAAGAATCAAGCCTCCCGCATTTTCCACTCCTTTAAGTTTGTCCAGAGAATAAGGATTTTTAAAGTAAGCGACTATACTGTTATCCTCTTCGAAGATTTCGCCCATAAGATTTTGAACCGAATTTGAAAACTTCATCGTATTACGAGGAAATCGACTGTCATCATGGATCCCGGCGATTATATAATCAAAGTCTTTTAATTCCTCAAAGATCTCTTTTAATTCTGAAGTTTTGGCGTCCAGTCCCACCTGGTAATGTTTTACATCGGTATAAAGACTCAGGCTTTCCTGGAAAACAGTTTCTTTTTTAGCCCCAAACGATACTGAAGCGATCTTAACATCCTGAAGCTCTTTCACCGGCATGATATCCCTGTCATTCTTAAGTACCGTGAGCGAGGCCTCAACCAGTTTCCGGTTTAACCATTCTGCTTCCAGGGTGGTAATTTCTTCATCAATATTTTTAAGCGGAGTAGGCGAATATTGATCCAGACCTACCCATTGTTTCACAGCTAATAATTTCCTTACCCGTTTATCGATTTCAGCCTGGGTGATAAGGCCCTGATCTATGGCTTTTCTTATCTCGGCGATCGCTTTTGGGACATCTTCGGTGAATTCCAGCAGGTCGTTTCCTGCCAGGATCGCATCCTTATCTACTACTCCCGGTTCATTACCTTCAGTCACCCCTTTCATATTCATCGCATCGGTAACGATCAAACCTTCAAAGCCTAACCTCTCCTTTAGAATTCCGGTAATTATCGGTTTGGATAAAGTTGAAGGCACTCCTGTTGAATCCAGGGCAGGTATATCAAGGTGGGCGACCATCACGCCACCAATTCCGGCGTCTATAAGTTTTTTGAAAGGATGCATCTCCAACGAATCCAGCCTGTTAAAAGCGTGATTTATCTGTGGAAGCGCATAATGGGAATCGGTGTCGGTGTCTCCGTGGCCCGGGAAGTGTTTTGCCGTGGTTAACAAATTAGCATCCTGCATTCCCTTCATATAGGCGATCCCTTTTTGGGAAACATTTTCCTTGTTTTCTCCGAAAGACCTGTAATTGATCACAGGATTATCAGGGTTATTGTTCACG
>NZ_JBEPWD010000178.1:0-2489 GCF_041642575.1 Salegentibacter sp.
GCCGCCGCATGATAAATTACATCAATATCATTATTGCGGAACATCAGTTCCAGCCTTCGTATATTTCCAACATCGCAAATAATGAATTTACAATTTAGATCCGGAAACCTGGATTCGATATCCAGTTTTAAATTGTGTAGAGGAGTTTCAGCCTGGTCCAGAATAATAAGCCTCTTCGGATTATAATTCGCGACCTGTCTAACGATCTCGCTTCCTATAGACCCTGCTCCCCCCGTAACAAGGATGGTCTTTCCGGTAAGCTGTTCGATCTTGTTTTCAACATCCAGTTTAATTGGTTCTCTTTCCAGCAAATCTTCGATCTGCAGGGATTTAACTTTCTGGGCTATAGGTTCCCCATGGCCCCAGCTGGAAACTATAGGCGCATTATAAACCTTGATATCGTGTTCAAGACAATCCTCAACAATACCGAATTTTTCTTCAGCAGTTAAATTAAATTCCGAAAGGATTATTGCATCGGCATTGAGAGATTCTACCGCTTTGTGAACTTTACCCTTATGGCTTAACACAGGCTTATCTAATAAGCGAATACTTTTATTTAATTTTTCCTGGGTCAGGAAGCCCACAACTTTAAACCTCTTTGGATGCTCAATGTCCAGGGCACCGGCCACCGAGATCGCATTTTCATCGGCCCCGATAATCACCGCATTGATGAGTTGTTCGTTTTTCTGAACCATTTTGAAATATTCATACACCTGTTTCACCCCTAACCTGAAAAGAAATAGTAAGGAGAAAGCCGCACAAAGGTTTATTAACAAACCTCCTATCAAAAAGATCTTTTCTCCTATTACGAAATACGTAATATAACTTATGAGAACCAGGGTAAAAAACGAACTCAGCGTAGCCAGCAGCAGCTTAAGAGCATCAATATTCGAGGAATGCCGGATGATACCGGCATAGGTTTTAAAAATATAGAAATAAAAAATATGTACTGCAACGATCAGGATCCCTTTATCATAAAAACTCAGCAGGGTATAATATTGGGGAGTAAGGTCTATTACAATAAGTACCGTAAACAGGGTAGAAACAGCCACCAGAGAAATATCAATGAGAAGTATCGCCCACCTTGGCAGGTACCGCATATTCCGCAGATCTAAGGAACTGTCTGCTCCTGCTACTATATTTTTAAGGACTTTAGATAAATTCCTCATATTTTCTTAATTCTTAAAGCACTCTTTTATCTTCCGGCTTATCCTGCTTCGGTCATCGTCATTCAGATTAGACCCGGATGGAAGACATAAACCGTCTTTGAAAAGAGCTTCAGCAATACCTTTTCCATAATATGGAGCAGCTTTAAAAACCGGTTGCATATGCATGGGTTTCCATAAGGGACGACTTTCAATATTGTCTTTTTCCAGATGTAAACGCAGGTTTTCCCGGTTTATTCCTCCGGTTTTTTTCTCATCAACTTTAATCACGCTTAACCAGTGATTGCTAAAATAATCCTCATTCGGAACTGAGTGCACTTCTACTCCTTTTATTTCACGAAACAAATCTACGTAAAATTCGTGCATTGCCCTTCGGGCAGTAACCCTTTTATTCAAAACCAGCATCTGTCCTCTCCCAATTCCCGCAGAAACATTGCTCAGGCGATAATTGTAACCGATTTCTGAATGCTGATAATGTGGCGCCGCATCCCTTGCCTGGGTTGCAAGAAAAATTGTTTTTTCCTTGGCCTTCTGACTCTTGGTCACCAAAGCTCCACCTCCGGAAGTTGTTATGATCTTATTTCCGTTAAATGAAAGAATAGCAAACTCCCCAAAGGTTCCACATTTTTGTCCCTTATAAGAACTTCCCAATGCTTCTGCACTATCTTCAATCACCGGAATCCCAAATACTGAAGCAACTTTATTAACCTCTTCAATTTTATAAGGAGTACCGTATAAATGAACTGCGATTAAAGCCTTAGGCTTTTTTCCCTTAGCGATCCGGTCTTTTATAGCTCGCTCCAATTCTTCCGGACAGATATTCAGGGTATCTTCCTCACTGTCTATAAAAACAGGAGTCGCACCCAAATAAACTATCGGATTGGCCGAAGCTGCAAAGGTCATAGTCTGGCACAGTACTTCATCCCCCAGCTCCACGCCAAGCTGTATTAAGGCCAGATGCAATGCCGCCGTCCCGGAACTCAGAGCCGCCACCTCGCCACTCTTTTCTCTTTCCGAAAATATATAGTCCTTAATATCTTGCTCAAAACCACTAACATTTGGCCCTAATGGCGCTATCCAGTTGTGTTCAAAAGCTTCATGTATATATTCCAGCTCTTTTCCTCCCATATGTGGAGAGGAGAGCCATATTTTTTCCTTACTCATTTGAATACTTTATAATTTTTCCGGGATTCCCCACTACCACAGCAAAATCGGGTATATCTTTAATAACTACTGCACCGGCGCCAATAGTGGCCCATTTCCCGATTTTAATTCCGGGAATCACCGAAGCCCCGGCACCAATTTGAGTGCCTTCACCAATAC
>NZ_JBEPWD010000179.1:0-2387 GCF_041642575.1 Salegentibacter sp.
TCAAAATCGGGAGAATGTACCTCGATAGGCGTCTCGTCTTTGGAATGATAAAAAGCGGAGATCGCTTTTCCGAAGATATCTTTATCTGGCGTTGTGTTATTCATATCTTTGCAAAATGGAGGAAATTTTAGACAATCTCCCGGAGCGGGCCAAAGATAAGCATAAGGAAAATAAAAAGTTCTTTTCGCGCCTTCGGAAAAAGCCACCAAAGGACCTGGACCGGCAAATGAAGGAACTTCACGAGGAGGAGTTTTCCCGCACTAATTGCCTGGATTGTGCCAATTGCTGTAAAACCACCGGACCCCTTTTCACCAACAAGGATATTGAGAGAATAAGCAAACACTTAAAACTGAAGCCGCAGCAGTTTATCGAGCAATATCTGCGTATAGATGAGGATAAGGATTATGTATTACAGGAGGTGCCCTGTGCTTTTCTGGCTCCCGATAATTATTGTCTTATTTATGAAGTAAGACCAAAGGCCTGCCGGGAGTTTCCGCATACTGACAGGAAGGATTTCCACAAGATCTCCAATCTCACCATGAAAAATACTGCCATTTGTCCGGCTGCATACAATATAGTAGAGGAGATGAAGAGAAGGATCAAAACCTAGGCGGCCGTCTAAACTATTTAAACCTTCTTTTGATGAGATTAAATTTCTTGTAATTTTTGATAATTAAAAAATATAGTATTGGTCCGAAGAAGGGAAGAAAAATTATAATCAGTACCCAGATCAATCGATGTCTCCCCTTGAAATTTTGCTTTAGCAAACTGGCAAAAGCCAGTACCGGAAGCACGAGAAGTGCTACCATAAAGGCCGAAAGCCAAAAGCCGGAGGTTTCTAACTCGATCATAGGAGAATAATTTGACCTTAATATAATAAATATTTTTCTCGTTTTTCAGAAAATTCTGCTAATCCTGGCTTCCAGGTTTCGCGAATTTCTTCAGCGCTAAGGCCTTCTTCTATTTGTTCCTGAAGTTTGGTGGTCCCTGCAAGTTTCGTAAAGAAGGCATTGAAGAATTTTTCTTTGTCTTCAGTATTTTGGTAAGCTTCCAGAAGCCATTCCAAATTAATTTTGCTCAGAGATTCGTGTTCGCTAAGGTCACGGCCGTAACAGGTTTCCCCGAGATGCTTAGGGTTTTTAGCTCCGTCTTTAGATTCAGGGGTGTAGGTATAATCGAAATACTCTTTATCCAGGTACGGTGAGCCAAAAACCTGGAATTGCTTATCGGTACCGCGGCCAGCGTTTACATTGGTTCCTTCAAAAAAACAAAGGCTTGGGTATAGATTAATCGACTGTGCATTGGGAAGGTTAGGGGATGGTTTCACCGGAAGTTCATAAGCCAGGGAATGATTGTAATTTTCCATTTCCACTACTTCCAGCTCACATTGTATTCCGTCTTTTAACCATTTCTCTCCGTTTATCATTTTCGCATATTCTCCCATGGTGAGCCCGTGTACAGTAGGGATGGGATGCATGCCTACGAAACTTTTATTTTCCATTTCCAGGATTGGGCCGTCAATATAATGTCCGTTGGGATTTGGGCGGTCAAAAACGATAAGCTGAATATTATTTTCAGCACAGGCCTCCATCACGTAATGTAGGGAAGAGATATAGGTATAAAACCGGGCACCTACATCCTGAAGGTCGAAGATAAGCACGTCGAGTCCCTCAAGTTGTTCCGGTTTTGGTTTCTTGTTATCGCCGTAAAGTGAGATCACCGGGAGACCGGTTTCGGCATCCTTTCCATCTTCAATGGCTTCCCCGGCATCGGCAGTGCCACGGAAACCGTGTTCGGGTGCGAATACTTTTTTTAGATTCACATCCAGGGAAAGTAAGGAGTCAACAAGATGTGTATATCCATCTTCTTTATCGATACGCGAACTCTGATTTCCAACTAAGCCCACTCTTTTTCCTTCCAGAATAGGCAGGTAAGTTTCAGTGCGATTTGCACCTACAATAATGTCTTCTGAAGTCAATTCAGTTTTGCTTTTGTCGACTGTAACGGCCTGCTCATCTTTATCTGAATTTGTGTTTCCGCAGGAAACAAGTCCGATAAAAGCGAATAAAAATGTACTTTTGAATAACCTTTTAATCATCCTGATAATTTGAATTTTGAATACTTCGTTGTAAAACGCCTTATTGGCGCCAAAGGCCATAAAAGTAGCATATCTGCCCCAATAATAAAAATCGCTATAGTTGCTATTGCGATCGGGGTAATTATGATGTTGGTTTCCTTTGCCACGGGGTTGGGATTACAGGAGAAAATAAGGGATAAGATCGCTGCTTTCAACGGGCACATCAGTATTTCCAGTTACGATAATAACAGCTCCCAGGTTTCTCTGGTCCCAATTTCAAAGGAGCAGGATTTTTATCCCGAATTCACTA
>NZ_JBEPWD010000180.1:0-2360 GCF_041642575.1 Salegentibacter sp.
AACAGCCGCCGTGGCCGCAAACGCAAACAGGGATTTAAATGCCGGTATAAGATGATGAGGAATTATGAGCGATCGCTGAATTAGTCGGTAGTCGTTAGTCTTTAGACGGTAGATTTTAGTCTTTAGTGGGATTCTGGCCTTTCTTTAAATTCTGGATTTTTAGTGGAGAGTGGAAAGTGGAGAGTGGAGGATTTGTGCTTTTTATTGTTTTTCTTGTGACCAGGTGACGTAGTGAAGCAGTGATGCGGTGATGCTGTTGCAGTTTACTTCGGTCGTTTCTCCCTCGTAATGACGGGGTCTTTATTCGTTAATTTGTGATTCGTTAATTCGTGATTCGAGGGTCTTTTTTCACGCAGAGCAGGCAAAGTCATTCGCAAAGGGAGCTGAACCTTGAACCAAAAGATTGCCGCGTCAGGCTATCGCCTTCCTCGCAATGACGGGATTTTACTTGCAGGTTTTTAGCTTTTCGCCTATTCTGTGAATCAGCTATCTACTCCTCTTCGGCCCATATAGGTTTTGAGGTAGGAATGTTTTCCATTCAGGAAATTTTCAGGGCTTTTGCCTATTAACTTCTGAAAGTCACGGATGAAATGCGACTGGTCATAATAGCCACAATCCAGGGCGAGATGATGCAGCTTTTCCTTTTCCGAAGTATTCAACAAGTGAAATACGGTAGCCAGTTGTATGATCTTACAGTAATATTTTGGAGAGACTCCAATCACTTTTTTAAAGATCCTCCGGAAATGCCGCGCCGATACCATGGCATCTTCTATCAATTCCTGCTGGGAGAGGTTCCCGTTTTTCAGAAATATCTTAAACAGGGAGTCATCCAGCCAGGTGATTGGAGGCAATCTTTGCTTTTCAAGTAGTTTCAGGTATTCGATGAGAAGAAGAAGGCATTTCTGGTTACACTTTTCTAATTCGAGATTTTGATGAAGTTCCCGGGTATCTAATGGAGAAGCTTCCTTCAAATTCCGCCAGGTATTTAGAAAATTATCTCCTGTTTTATGCAAAAGATAATAGTTGGCAGTAGGATAAAGCACCGCCCCAATTTGTCCGAAGATCCCGTTGATGTGAAAGTTTATTTTCGCATCGCAAATCTGGCCGGCCACGATGAGCCTGGAGGGAGTTTCCTGTTTTTGTCCGTTAATGCTCAGAAAGGGTTTATCCCCAAAAGTATGGAAGAAGAGGCAGTATCCTGAAGGATACATGGGAATGATCTCGTTCACGGGTTTTTGGGTTTCTCCCAGGATGAACCCGGCAACCAGATCCCGTAATATTTCCGGCACCGGGTAATCTACTTTTTTAGCGAATTCCTTGATCATTCTTATCTGTTAACGCAATTCCCGAGGACGTGTCCGAAATATACAATGCCGAACCATATGTAAATGCTTAATTTTAAGCAGCTTAAAGATAGCTAAATTATTTTTCAGGTTATTTTCTATGCGGAAATAGCCGGAAAACCCTTCCCTACAATACCTAATAGCCCTACTAAAAATGTCTTTTATTCTATCCCCATAGAGTAGCAATACCCGTTTGTGCATGCCCCATACAATTCAATTGAAGTAACAACCTTTAAAACCAATTATTATGAAATGAGCATAACGGAATTAAGCTTTAAATACCAATTATAATATGCGAATTGCATATGACCATTAAAAAACTATAAATATCAACATATGAAAAATGTATGGATTACCAGGCTACAAACAGCGCTGCTGCTATTATTCGTTTTTGCTCTTTTTCAATCCTGTAGTAAGGAGATGATAGAGGAGGATGCTTTGGAAACCGTTAGTAACGCAAGCATAAGCGATAAAGATCTTATTGAGGGGCATTATATAGTAATTGTCTCAGAAAAACCGGCCAAAAGAAACGCGAAGGCCGCTGCCGTGCTGGAGGAACTAAGCAAAGAATTAAAAAGTAAACCGGGGGCCAGGCTTAAGCAAACCTATAAACACGCTCTCACCGGATTCGCTGCGGAACTTACCGACAAGCAGGTGCGGAAACTGGAGAGAGATCCAAGGGTGGAATCTGTTGAGCAGGACGGATATATTTATTTAGATAATACCGTGAACGTCCAGGAAAATTGTACCTGGGGGCTGGACCGAATTGATCAGCGCGGCTCTCTTTTAGACAGGGCTTATGCTTCTACAGCTACCGGAGAAGGCGTTACCGCTTATATAATGGATTCAGGAATTCGCTATTCACATGATGAATTTGGAGGTAGGGCTTCCCTGGGATATGATTTTGTCGTTTCCGAAGATCCTGCTGATACAGATCCTAATCAGGCGCCGGGTGAAGATTGTATGGGACACGGTACTCATGTAGCCGGAACTGTTGGAGGCAGTGGCTTTGGAGTT
>NZ_JBEPWD010000181.1:0-2273 GCF_041642575.1 Salegentibacter sp.
ATTGCTGCATCTATTTTATCGGTTTCAGCATCAATAAAATACTCATGAAGCTCCTCCTGTTGGTCTTCATCCAGGATCTCATCAATCCAGTAATTGATATTTAGTTTAGTACCGCTATACACAATCGCTTCCATTTCCTTTATGAATTCAGACATCTCCATACCCTTAGCCGAGGCGATATCAGTCAGCGGTAGTTTTCTGTCTACATTCTGAATTATATAAAGTTTTAGCGCCGAATTGGCTCCGGTAGATTTAACCACCAGATCATCGGGCCTTAAAATTTCATTATCTTCTACATATCTTGCGATAAGTTCTACAAATTCTTTTCCGTATTTTTTGGCCTTGCCCTCTCCTACTCCGTAGATATTATAAAGCTCTTCCATACTAATAGGGTATTTCAAAGCCATGTCATCCAGCGAAGGATCCTGAAAAACAACAAATGGTGGCACCCCCAATCTTTTGGCAACCTTCTTTCGAAGTTCTTTCAGCATTTTCACCAGGGTTTGGTCTACCCCGCCACCGCCAGATTGAGTTTTAACAGTAACCCCTTCTGTAGTACTGTCGAAAATATGGTCTTCGGTCATCATAAATGACTTCGGATTTTCCAAATATTCCCGGCCTTTGTCGGTGATTTTAATCACGCCGTAAGTTTCGATATCTTTTTTGAGATATCCCGCAACCAGGACCTGTCTTATCAGTGCCATCCAGTATTTTCCGTCACGGCTTTTACCCTTCCCGAAAAGAGGATGTTCGTTGGTCCTATGCGATAAAATTACCGCATTCGATTTGCCAATCAGGGTCTTCACTACTTCCTTAGCCTTATAGAGTTCTTTGGTATCTTTCACCGTTCTTAGTAAAAGTTCCACCTCTTCCCTGGCCTCGTGTTTTTTCTTGGGATATCTTACATTATCGTCCATGGAACCTCCTTCCCCGGTCTCGCCGTCAAATTCTTCCCCAAAATAGTGAAGGATGAATTTTCGCCTCGAAACAGAAGTCTCAGCATAAGCCACGACCTCCTGTAAAAGAGCATGACCTATTTCCTGTTCGGCTACAGGTTTTCCGCTCATAAACTTCTCGAGCTTCTCGATATCCTTATAGGAATAGAAAGCAAGACAGTGCCCTTCTCCTCCGTCACGGCCGGCTCTACCGGTTTCCTGGTAATAGCTTTCAATACTTTTGGGTATGTCGTGATGAATCACAAAACGCACATCCGGCTTATCAATACCCATCCCGAAAGCTATAGTAGCAACTACAACATCTATGTCTTCCATCAGGAACATATCCTGATGTCTGGAACGTGTCTTGGCATCCAACCCGGCATGGTAAGGCACGGCTTTTATCCCGTTTACCTGAAGGGTTTGGGACAATTCCTCTACTTTCTTCCGACTTAAACAATAGATGATGCCCGACTTCCCTTCGTTCTGTTTGACAAAACGAATAATATCGGCATCTACATTTTTGGTTTTAGGTCTTACCTCGTAGTACAGATTAGGACGGTTAAAACTCGCCTTAAAAGTATTGGCATCGGGTATCCCCAGGTTCTTCAGAATATCCTCCTGAACCTTGGGTGTCGCCGTGGCTGTAAGAGCGATAATTGGAATATTATCCCCAATTCGCTTTATTATTTGTCTGAGATTTCGATACTCCGGCCTGAAATCATGTCCCCACTCACTAATACAGTGCGCTTCGTCTATAGCCATAAAGGAGATCGTTTGATTCTTGAGAAAATCCACATAATCTTCCTTCGTAAGCGATTCCGGAGCTACATATAATAATTTGGTTATTCCGTTGGCGATATCTTCTTTCACCTGCCTGACCTCGGTCTTGTTCAGGGAAGAGTTTAAAACATGGGCAACGCCGTGTTCCGAGGAAATTCCACGGATAGCATCAACCTGGTTCTTCATTAAAGCGATAAGGGGCGAAACAACAATTGCCGTACCTTCTTCAATCAACGCAGGGAGTTGGTATGTTAGGGATTTCCCTCCTCCGGTAGGCATTACCACAAAGGTATTATTTCCTTTAATAATACTGGTAATCACCTGTTCCTGAAGCCCTTTGAAATGACTAAATCCAAAGTACTTCTTTAGCTGTTGGTGTAAATCAATTTCCGTCAAACTCATTCAATTGTGTTACAATTTTACATACATTTGCAAACTAAAGATACATATTTCTTTAGATCCACAATTCATAATTTTATCTATTTTGAAACTCCAGGAAAAAATTCTGAACACTGCCAAAGAAACCATTTCCATTGAAGCCAAAGCGATTGCAAA
>NZ_JBEPWD010000182.1:0-2270 GCF_041642575.1 Salegentibacter sp.
GTTCCTGAAACTTATATCAATCCTTTGGATATAGACTATACCTATATGGTATATAATTCAAGTAAGAATATTTCCTACCGTTCCGGGGCAGATCCTGCAGTTATCGAATTTCAGGGAGAATATTACATGTTTGTTACCCGTTCTTTTGGTTACTGGCATTCTAAAGATTTGATCAATTGGGAATTCATTAAACCAAAACAATGGTTTTTTGAAGGGTCAAACGCTCCAACGGCTTTCAATTATAAAGATTCGCTGGTATATTTTGCAGGTGATCCCGCGGGTTATGGAAGTATTCTCTACACCGATGACCCGAAAAAAGGTGAGTGGACACCCACCGCATCAATTTCCAATAATATTCAGGATTCAGAATTATTTATAGACGATGATGGGAAAACCTATTTGTATTGGGGCTCCTCAAATGTGCATCCTCTTAAAGTGAAAATGCTGGATAAAGACGACCGCTTCCTGGAAACCGGAGTAGAAAAAGAACTTATTAACCTGGTGGAAGAGGAACACGGCTGGGAACGTTTTGGTGAAAATAATTATCATCCAACCTTAAAGGAAGGATATATGGAAGGCGCCTCCATGACCAAACATGATGGGAAATACTATTTACAGTATGCGGCTCCAGGTACACAGTTTAATGTCTATGCCGATGCTGCTTATATTGGTGAAACCCCGCTTGGGCCTTTTGAATACATGAAAAATAATCCTATGAGCTTCAAACCTGGCGGTTTTGCTAATGGAGCAGGCCATGGAGTCACAATGCAGCAAACCAACGGACAATACTGGCATTTTGCCACTATGGCCCTGGCCTCAAATTCTCATTGGGAACGCAGGCTATCTATGTTTCCTACCTATTTTGATGAGGAAGGTTTAATGTACAGCATTACCAGTTATGGAGATTATCCGCTTTATGGTCCCAATCATCCTACAAAAGCTGGGTTGCATAATGGTTGGATGTTGCTTTCTTACAAAGGAAAAACTACAGTTTCTTCTTCGATGAAGCAGGTGAGAAAAAGTACTGCTACCGATGGTGATTTCGACATTACCGAAATGCCTCTGGAAAAAAACAGTGAAGGCGAAATTATTTCAAAATTATTAACCGATGAAAGTCCAAAATCATTCTGGGTTGCCGAAGCTAATAATGATGAGCAATGGGTTGAGATCGAAATGCTTTCCCCCGGAAATATTTATGCTTTTCAGTTGAATTTTCACGATGAGGAATCAGGCATTTATACCCGAACCGAAGGCTTGCGCCACCGGTTCACCCTGGAAGTTTCAGAAGATGGAGAAAACTGGGAAACCGTTGTAGACCGAAGTAAAAGCTTTAAAGATGCACCCAATGCCTACATCGCTCTGAATCAGCCAGTAAAAGGAAAATACGTACGCTATAAAAATGTGGAAGTACCCGGTAATAACCTGGCATTATCAGAGATCCGGGTGTTTGGTAAAGGTTTAGGCGAAAAACCTGCCGAAGTAAAAGGTTTTTCAATATCGCGCCAGGAAGACCGAAGAGATGCTTCCTTTACCTGGGAACCGGTGAAAGGAGCCCAAGGCTATAATATTCGCTGGGGTATTGCCCCGGATAAATTATACCATGCCTGGTTAATTTACGATGAAAATGAACATTTTATGCGCAACCTGGACAGGGATACAGAATATTACTTTCAAATTGAAGCTTTTAATGAAAATGGGATTTCAGAAAGATCTGAAATACAACATGTAGAATAAAAATTTTGTTGATTAAAAAACCAAATGAAAATGAAAAAGATTTATCTATTACTTGGCCTGATAATTTTTACAGGAACCTCGGTTCTGCAGGCGCAAACGCAAATTCCCGAAGTAGAGGAATTACTAGAAAAGATGACCCTGGAAGAAAAAATAGGACAGCTTAACCTGCTTACTCCCGGTGGAGGAGTAGCCACAGGTTCAGTGGTAAGTGAAGATGTGGAAACCAAGATTAAAGATGGTAATGTTGGTGGTGTTTTTGGTGTTTCCAGTCCTGAACGAGTACGTCAGGCCCAGGAAATTGCTGTAAAGAACTCAAGACTGGGAATTCCCCTGCTCATAGGATCAGATGTTATACACGGATATAAAACCACTTTTCCTATTCCGTTGGGAATTTCAGCCAGCTGGGATATGGAATTAATCAAACAAACCGCTGAAGTCGCCGCTAAAGAAGCCACCGCCGACGGAATTAACTGGAATTTCTCTCCAATGGTAGATATTGCACGTGACCCGCGTTGGGGCCGCGTAGCCGAAGGTGC
>NZ_JBEPWD010000183.1:0-2223 GCF_041642575.1 Salegentibacter sp.
CTTGTTATTGCTTTATTCGCTGAATTATCACCCGGATTGGTGTAATCCCCGCCGATTATAATCCCGTTATTTTCATCATAAAAATCAATGCTGTAACCTCCGGTGGTTTCCTTTCCCTGAATAAGCGGAGTGTCGTTAACCTCCCAACTTTTTCCCTTGTCTGGAGAGTAAAAAACCCTTGATTTTTTTCCTCCGGAAAGTATCCAGGTTTTATCATCTTTCACGGCAATATTAGAGTTACTGGCAGCGAAAGCGGCTTCACCTTCTGCAGCTTCCGGTAACACACTACAGTCTATTTTCTCCCAGTTCTCCCCTCCATCCCGGGTAATGATCACAGACAAACAATTTTCGGTTGGATCTCCCATCGCAATACCTTCAAGGTCATTCCAGAAGATCATAGAATCATAAAAAGCTTTTTCATCATTTTCGCGATAAACCAGCTCCATCTGACCCGAATTTCCGGTTTTATACAACAAAGCCGGACTTCCAACGCTTAATACAAAAACATCTGTATTAGTGCTGGCCACCGCCCTGAATTCAGGAATATAATCTCCGTCTTTTATAACTCCGGTTTTCATTTCTCCCGTTTGACTGTTATAAAGTCCGAAAGTTCCTTTATTCGCGGCAAAAGCAAGGTTGTTCCCTATGATCTCTATTGCCCGAATACTTAGCGAATCATCCTCAAAAATATTTTCGATCTCAACACTGCCGAATTCTTTCGCTTCAGCATTCTTTGTTTCAGAAGTTTCAGATTTGTCAGATTTGTCAGATTTGTCAGATTTGCAGGAAAAGCTTAGCAATAAAGCAAGGAAAAGTATTTTTTTCATTTGGAATTAATTTCGGTTTCAGTGATCCTTATGGGATTTTGACCAAAGATAAATTTTTCTGAAGATAAAATGCCACGGAACAAGTTCACGAGACATCCAAAATTGATATAATATTTGAACTTAAAAACAGGCATGGGGTTTTCTGAATCTCGCGATTATCGGGTAAAAAAACCTACCTTTGCAGCCTTAAAATTTGATTATGCGTTTACACAGGAATTTGGTTTTTGCAACCCTTGATGCTCTTTCAGAAATTTTCAACGAAGGAGCTTATGCCGATAAAGTAATAGAAAAAACCTTAAAACGCGATAAACGCTGGGGTGCCCGCGACCGCAGTTTTATTGCTGAAACCACTTACGACATCGTGAGATGGAAAAGACTCTATGCTGAAATCGCCGAAGTTAAGGAACCATTTGACCGTGAAAACCTGTTTCGCATTTTTACCGTTTGGGCTACGCTTCGCGGAATAAAATTACCGGACTGGCCACAATTTGAAGGTACTCCAACCCGTAGAATTAAAGGTAAATTTGACAGCCTGAGCAAAATCAGAAAAATGAGGGAGTCTATCCCTGATTGGCTGGATGAAACCGGAGTAGCCGAGCTTGGAGAAGAAACCTGGGAAAAAGAAATAGGAGCTTTAAACAAACAAGCTCCTGTGCTACTAAGGGTAAACACCCTCAAGACCACTCCAGAAAAACTCCAGCAGATATTAAAGGAAGAGGAAATTATTACTCATACAATAAAAGGATATCCGGAAGCCTTACAATTGGAAGAACGCGCAAATGTCTTTAGAACACAGGCTTTTAAAGACGGGCTTTTTGAAGTTCAGGATGCTTCTTCTCAATTGGTGGCACATTTCCTGGAAGTAGAACCCGGAATGCGTGTAGTAGACACCTGTGCCGGTGCCGGCGGGAAAAGCCTTCACCTGGCCGCCCTTATGGAAAATAAAGGCCAAATAATCGCCACCGATATCTACGGAAACAAACTTAAGGAACTCAAACGCCGCGCTAAACGTGCCGGAGCGCACAATATTGAAACCAGGGCTATAGACACTACCAAAGTGGTGAAAAAACTCTATAACACAGCTGACAGAGTTTTGATCGATGCTCCCTGCAGCGGCCTCGGTGTGCTTAGCCGAAATCCTGATGCAAAATGGAAATTACAACCTGAGTTTATTGATAATATTAAAAAGACCCAGGCTGAAATTATCTCAAAATACTCCAAAATGTTAAAACCGGGAGGGAAAATGGTATATGCGACCTGCTCTATTCTCCCTTCTGAAAATCAGCAGCAGGTTGAGTTTTTCCTGGCTTCAGATGAGGGTAAAGACTTCAAGCTAATCAAAGACCAGAAACTTCTTTCCTCAGAAACAGGGTTTGATGGGTTTTATATGGCCTTG
>NZ_JBEPWD010000184.1:0-2219 GCF_041642575.1 Salegentibacter sp.
AAGAGGCAAAAAAAATCTATTCTGAAGCTTATCAGGATTCGCCGTTTACGTTTATGGTTGAGGAAGATTTGCATTTAAAGCAAGTAGTGAATACCAATAAATGTCTTTTGAAACTGCAAAAATTCGGCGATAAAATCTTGATCACCAGTGTGATCGATAATTTACTTAAAGGCGCTTCAGGACAGGCCGTTCAGAATATGAATTTGATGTTTGGTTTTGAAGAGACTTCAGGATTAAAACTGAAAGCGAGTTATTTTTAGAAGACTAACTTATATGTTATGGATTATGTCACTTCGAGCGGAGTCGAGAGGTGGAAGTAAATAATTAAAATCTGAAAGATGAAAATAGCCATTATAGGAGCAGGCAACCTGGGACTTTCCATCGCGAAAGGCCTTATTGTAAACAATGCGTTTACCACGCTGTACCTTACGAAAAGAAAAACTGAAGAGATTCAGGAATATGAGCAATATTCGAAGCTTAAGGTTACCAGCGATAACCGGGAGGCGGTGCAGCATTCAGATATTCTGATCTTCGCGGTACAACCCACCCAAATGGAGCGTATTCTTGAAGAAATAAAAGACGATCTTCACGAAAACCACATCCTCATCTCTACTGTCACGGGATTTAAAATCCCTGCTATGGAGGCTATTGTTGGGGAAGAACAGTTTATTGTTCGCTCAATGCCGAATACCGCTATTGCCTTAGGCAAATCGATGACCTGCCTTTGTAGCAACGAAAAAGGCAAAAAACGCATCGCTATTGCTGAGGCTATTTTTAATCGTTTGGGAACCAGTATTATTATTCCTGAAAATAAAATGCAGGCTGCCACAGTAATTTGTGCCAGCGGGATTGCTTTTTGGATGCGGCTTATACGCGCTACCACTCAGGGGGCAGTACAACTTGGCTTTGATGCTAAAGACGCGCACGAGCTTTCTATGCAAACCTGTTTAGGGGCGGCGAGCCTGCTCATCGAATCGGGAAAACACCCGGAAGAAGAAATCGATAAGGTAACCACGCCTCGGGGTTGCACTATTGAGGGCCTGAACGAAATGGAACATAACGGCCTGAGTTCTTCTTTAATTAAAGGCATCCAGGCTTCATTCAAAAAAATAAACAGCATTACAACCGACTAACTATGGAATTATTTGATGTTTATCCACTTTATGATATTACCCCGGTAAAGGCTAAGGGCGCTTACGTATTTGATAAAGAGGGTAGAAAATATTTAGACTTGTACGGTGGACACGCGGTGATCTCTATCGGTCATTCGCATCCGGCTTACGTGAATGCAATTTCCAAACAAGTTGCCGAACTGGGCTTTTATTCAAATTCGGTTAAAAATCCTATGCAACAGGAACTTGCCGATAAACTGGAGAAACTTTCCCAAATAAAGGATTACAGCCTGTTTTTATGTAATTCAGGTGCTGAAGCGAATGAAAATGCTTTAAAAGTTGCTTCTTTTCACACCGGAAGAGATAGAATTATTTATTTCGAAAATGCTTTTCACGGAAGGACCTCCGGAGTAGTTGCGGTTACCGATAACGAAAATATCCAGGCTCCGTTTAACCAGAATCATAAGGCTACGAAAATTGCTTTTGAAGATACTAAATCCCTGGAAAAGGAGTTGAAAAAAGGCGATGTGGCGGCGGTTATTTTTGAAGTGATCCAGGGAGTTGGCGGCCTGGATGAGGCATCTACTGAATTTTATCAAAAAACGGCTGAATTGTGTAAAGCATATAATTCCATTTTAATTGCAGATGAGGTGCAATCGGGTTACGGCAGAACCGGAGACTTTTTTGCTTTTCAAAAACACCATATTCGTCCTGATATTATTTCTATCGCCAAAGGAATGGGTAACGGTTTTCCGGTTGGTGGGGTTTTAATCGATAAATCTATTAAAGCAAAGTCGGGAATGCTGGGAACTACTTTTGGGGGAAATCACCTGGCTTGTGCCGCAGGGATTTCGGTTTTGAAAGTAATTGAAAAGGAAAATCTTCTGAAGAATGCCAGTGAACTCTTTGAATATGTAAAGGAGCAGGCAGCGGAAATTCCACAGATTAAAAAAATAAAGGGCCGTGGCTTGATGATTGGCCTGGAATTCGATTTTGAGATTGCCCAGTTAAGAAAGGAACTTTTGTATAAATATCAAATTTTTACCGGTGCCTCCGCTAACAAGAAACTCCTGCGGATTTTACCCCCTTTAAATATCAAAAAAGAAC
>NZ_JBEPWD010000185.1:0-2211 GCF_041642575.1 Salegentibacter sp.
ACCGCGCTGTACAAAGTGAATTCATCAGAATTTGTAGGCGATCTCAGTATTCAGGATTTTATAAAAGGAACCAATGCACGAATCGTGACGGTGACTCCCAAATTCTTTGTGATAGAAAAAACAGGAAAGCGCAGTGAAACCGATAGCCTTTACGAAAAATTAAAACCATACGGGTTGATGCAGTTTGTGCGCTCGGGCACAATTGCGGTGACCAAACAAGAGATGCAGATCTCAAAATTATTAGAACAATTTAATACAACCAATTAATTAGAAGTTATGACAAACTATTTTAACAGCTTACCGTTAAGAGAACAACTGGCCCAGTTAGGGACCTGTCGTTTTATGCAAAGGGACGAATTCAAAGATGGTGTAGCTGCCTTAAAAGACAAGAAAATAGTAATTGTTGGCTGTGGAGCCCAGGGCCTTAATCAGGGCCTGAATATGCGCGATAGCGGTCTGGACATTTCTTATGCTTTGAGAGAAGGAGCTATTAAGGAAAAACGCCAGTCTTTTAAAAACGCTTCAGAAAACGGTTTTAAAGTGGGTACCTACGAGGAACTTATTCCCCAGGCAGATTTAGTAATTAACCTAACGCCAGATAAACAACATACTTCAGTAATAAAAGCTATTCAACCTCATATTAAGAAAGATGCGGTGCTTTCCTATTCCCACGGATTTAATATCGTGGAAGAAGGGATGAAGATCAGGGAAGATATCACTGTAATTATGGTCGCTCCCAAATGCCCCGGAACCGAGGTTCGGGAGGAATACAAACGCGGATTTGGGGTGCCAACCCTTATCGCGGTGCATCCGGAAAACGATCCTGCCGGGAAAGGTCTGAAATGGGCTAAAGCCTATGCTGTGGCGACAGGTGGGGACAGGGCAGGAGTGCTGGAATCTTCTTTTGTGGCTGAAGTGAAATCAGATCTTATGGGAGAGCAAACCATTCTTTGTGGGGTATTGCAAACAGGATCTATTTTGAGCTTCGATAAGATGGTGGCGGATGGCGTTGAACCGGGATATGCCGCAAAACTGATTCAGTATGGCTGGGAAACCATAACTGAAGCTTTAAAACACGGAGGGATCACCAATATGATGGATCGGCTTTCTAATCCGGCCAAATTAAGAGCCAATGAAATTGCTGATGAATTAAAGGTGAAAATGCGTCCGCTTTTCAGAAAGCATATGGACGATATCATTTCGGGAGCTTTCAGTAGCAGGATGATGCAGGACTGGGCCAACGATGATAAAGAACTTTTGGAATGGCGTGAAGAAACCGGTCAGACCGCATTTGAGAAGACTGAAGCAACTTCAGAAAAGATCAGCGAGCAGGAATATTTCGATAAAGGAGTTTTGCTAACAGCTTTTGTGAAATCAGGGGTGGAACTTGCCTTTGAAACTATGGTCGAGGCCGGAATTATCGAGGAATCGGCTTATTACGAGTCGTTGCATGAAGTTCCGCTTATCGCCAACACGATAGCCAGGAAGAAATTGTATGAGATGAACCGTATCATTTCAGACACAGCTGAATATGGTTGTTATTTATTTGATCATTCGGCCAAACCACTTATTAAAGATTATGTAAACGGCTTGCCAAAAGAGGTTATAGGCCATTCTTTCGGAACTGATTATACCGGAGTGGACAATCAGCAGTTAATTGCGGTTAATGATGAAATCAGGCAACATCCTGTAGAAAAAGTAGGGGGAAGGCTTAGAAAAGCGATGACTGCAATGAAGAAAATACACGAATAAGATGAGCACTTTGCTGGCAGAAACCAAAATATATAAACCCAGTCTGGAAGCGGTAAAAGAAGCTGCAGAGCGGATTAAAAAGGTGGTGGTGAAAACACCACTTGCACCTTCTTTTACCTACAGCAACCGCTATTCAGCAAATATTTTGCTGAAAAGGGAAGATCTGCAACAGGTACGTTCCTATAAAATTAGGGGAGCATATAACAAGATCTCCAGCCTTCCGCAAGAGCAGTTAGACAGGGGTGTAATTTGTGCCAGCGCCGGAAATCACGCACAAGGTGTTGCCTTTGCCTGTAATAAACTGCAGGCAAAGGGCGTGATCTATATGCCGGGTACCACCCCACGCCAAAAGGTGGAACAAACCAGAATGTTTGGCGGGGAATGGGTTGAGGTTGTTCTGAAGGGCGACACCTTTGATGATGCCTATAAAAATGCAATGGAACACCGGGAAAAATTCGG
>NZ_JBEPWD010000186.1:0-2105 GCF_041642575.1 Salegentibacter sp.
TTTGCAAACTAAAGATACATATTTCTTTAGATCCACAATTCATAATTTTATCTATTTTGAAACTCCAGGAAAAAATTCTGAACACTGCCAAAGAAACCATTTCCATTGAAGCCAAAGCGATTGCAAACTTAGAATATCTTATTGATAATGAGTTCGTTCAGGCGGTAGAAAAAATATATCATTCTAAAGGAAGAGTTGTAGTTACCGGAATAGGAAAAAGCGCCATTATTGCCAATAAGATCGTGGCTACTTTAAATTCTACCGGCACCCCGGCCATCTTCATGCACGCCGCCGATGCCATACATGGAGACCTTGGAAATATTCAGCAGGATGATGTGGTGATCTGTATCTCCAAAAGCGGGAACAGTCCCGAGATCAAAGTCCTGGTGCCCTTCATAAAAAATTTTAAAAATCCCCTAATCGGGATCACTGGCGATAAAAATTCATTTCTGGGTCAGGAAGCAGATTACGTCCTTAATTCATACGTAGAAAAAGAGGCCTGTCCAAACAATCTTGCGCCCACCACCAGTACCACCGCACAAATGGTATTGGGTGATGCCCTGGCAATTTGCCTGGTGGAGCTGAAAGGTTTCTCCCGAAAAGACTTTGCCAAATACCACCCGGGTGGCTCTCTTGGTAAAAAACTCTACCTGCGGGTAAGGGATATCACTGTTCAGAATCAGAAACCTGCTGTATCTCCGGATACTTCAGTTACCGATGCCATCATTGAAATTTCAGAAAAAATGCTTGGGGTAACCGCAGTATTGGAAAATGATAAGATTATCGGAATAATTACCGATGGGGACATCAGGCGGATGCTGAAGAATTCTACCGAATTCAAGAATCTCACCGCACGAGATATTATGAGCGCTAACCCAAAGACCATTCATCAGGATACCCTGGCCGTGGATGCACTGGATATGCTGGAACAAAATAAGATCTCCCAACTTCTCGCAGTTGAAGATAATAAATACGCAGGAGTGGTCCATATTCACAACCTAATGAGAGAAGGCATCCTATAATGAAGCAGATTGGAACTCCACACGATGAAATGTCTTTTTTAGATCATCTGGAAGACCTGCGCTGGCACCTTATTCGCGCTACTTTAGCCGTGGTAATTGCCGGAACTATCGCCTTCCTGGCAAAAGGTTTTATTTTTGATGTTCTGCTTTTCGGCCCCAGTAAAGGCAATTTCTTTTCTTATGATATTTTATGTCGTATCTCCACTGCCCTGGGAATAGACGGAGGTTTTTGCTTTGATGAAATGCCTTTCCGAATCCAAAGTAGAACGATGGGCGGACAGTTCTCGGCCCACATCTGGACATCTATTACCGCCGGCTTTATCATCGCCTTCCCTTATGTTATCTATGAATTCTGGAAATTTGTAGCCCCTGCTATGCATAATACCGAACGGCGGCATGCTAAAGGATTTATCTTTATTTCCTCTATCTTGTTTTTTACGGGGGTACTTTTCGGTTATTATGTGGTAACTCCGCTTTCTATTAATTTCCTCGGAAAATACCAGGTTAGCGAAACCGTATTTAACGATTTTGACCTGAGCAGTTATATCGGGTTGGTAAGGGCTTCAGTACTTGCAAGCGGACTCATCTTCGAGCTGCCCATTGTGATTTATTTCCTTACCAAAGTAGGGATCGTAACCCCGGGTTTTCTGATCAAATACAGGAAATACGCCTTGGTGCTCGTGTTGATACTTTCTGCGATCATTACCCCGCCGGATATCGTAAGCCAGATAATTGTGGCTATTCCGGTGCTTGTTCTCTACGAAGTGAGTATCATCATCTCCAAAGTGATCCATAAACAAGAACAACGAAAATTAAAAAAACAAGGCTATGAAAAATAAAGTAGAAGAGTTCAATGAGTACCGCGCTCAGATGAACGATAAGATCCTTAACGAAAACAACAAGGTTCTGAAAAGAATTTTCAACCTGGACACCAATGCTTTTACAGAAGGTGCCCTGGACAAAAAAACCAAGGAACTCCTCGGCCTGGTGGCCTCGTTAGTGCTTAGATGCGACGATTGTGTGAAATACCACCTGGAGAGCAGCCACAAAGCAAATATAAGCCGGGAAGAGGTTATGGAAACT
>NZ_JBEPWD010000187.1:0-2094 GCF_041642575.1 Salegentibacter sp.
CATCTTCAATTTTGCTGAACAGCAGTTCTGCTTTTCCTATTTGATGTCCTGCAGGTAGCAGTGCTTCCCGGGTCGAGATCTTATCCCATTGAGATTTCTCATAGCTTTCCAGCCTGTTTTCTTCCGCCGAGAATTTCAGCATTCCTTTAAGTTTCACCGAAGTGAAAGGTAAGAAAGGCTCGCTTAAGGTGGCCAGGGCAGAAGCGATCTGCAGAGCGACATACATTATTGTTTGAACTCTGTCGGCATCTGTTTTAATCAGTTTCCAGGGCTCCTCATCGGCCAGGTATTTGTTTCCCAGGCGAGCCAGGTTCATCAATTCGGCCTGGGCCTCACGGAAACGATATTTTTCAATAGAACTTGCGATCACTGCCGGATAGGCTTTCAGCTCGGCAATAGTTTGCTCGTCAACTTTTGAAAACTTTTGCGGCTGCGGTACCAGCCCTCCGTAATATTTATTGGTAAGCACCACTACGCGGTTGATGAAATTTCCGAAGATGGCAACCAGTTCGTTATTATTTCTAGCCTGGAAATCCTTCCAGGTGAAATCGTTGTCTTTGGTTTCGGGAGCATTGGCGGTGAGTGCGTAGCGCAAAACATCCTGCTGCCCGGGGAAATCCTCGAGATATTCGTGAAGCCAAACCGCCCAATTCTTTGAAGTCGACAATTTCTTGCCTTCCAGGTTTAGAAATTCGTTGGCTGGCACGTTTTGCGGCAAAATAAATTCGCCGTGAGCTTTTAGCATCACAGGGAAAATAATACAGTGGAACACTATATTGTCCTTTCCGATAAAATGAATGAGTTTGGTGTTTTCGTCTTTCCAGTATGGTTCCCAGTCTTTTCCTTCGCGCTCAGCCCACTCCTTGGTGGAGGAAATGTAGCCGATGGGCGCATCAAACCATACATAAAGCACTTTTCCTTCGGCACCTTCAACAGGAACAGGAATTCCCCAGTCCAGGTCACGGGTTACGGCACGGGCTCTAAGTCCGTCGTCAATCCAGGATTTAACCTGGCCGTAAACATTGCTTTTCCAGTCGGCTTTATGGCCTTCGAGGATCCATTCTTTCAGCCAGCCTTCATATTGATCTAATGGTAAAAACCAATGACGGGTTTCCTTCAAGGTTGGTGTCGCTCCTGAAAAAGTAGATTTCGGATTGATAAGATCTGTAGCATTGAGGGAAGTTCCACAGCTTTCGCATTGGTCGCCGTAGGCTTCTTCATTTCCACATTTAGGACAGGTTCCGGTTACAAAACGATCGGCGAGGAACTGATTGGCTTCTTCGTCATAAAGCTGTTTCGTCGTTTCCTCGATAAACTTGCCGTCTTCATACATCTTCTTGAAAAAAGCAGACGCCGTATCGTGGTGCACTTCGGCTGAAGTCCTCGAGTAATTGTCAAAAGAAACCCCAAAATCTTTAAAAGATCTTTTAATTATGGTGTGATACTTATCCACGATATCCTGCGGACTTACACCTTCTTTTTTCGCTTTTATGGTGATAGGAACACCGTGCTCGTCGCTTCCGCAGACAAAAGCCACATCGTGGCCCTGCATTCTTAGAAAACGCGCATAAATATCGGCAGGAACATAAACTCCTGCGAGGTGCCCAATATGAATAGGGCCGTTGGTATACGGTAAAGCCGCTGTGATGGTATATCGCTGTGTAGAATCGCTCATTAATCTTAAACTTTTTGGAAGCCGTAAAGGTAAGCAACTGTTAAATAATACGCGTTAAATTCTTGCAAAAGACAGGGCTTCTCTGTGGAATGTTCCTGAATTTAGTATCAAACTTTTCCCGAAGAGATTTTCCTCTACGGAAGCAAACTAACCAAAATGAAAAAAATATTTGTTGTAATTAGTGTACTGACTTTGGTCGCCTGCGGAAGTTCTAAAAACACCGCTTCTAAAGATAAATTTGTAATTGAAAACCTTCAGAAATATTCTTCTGAAGAGCTTAAAAGCGAATATCCTGATGCTAATTTAAGAGAAGATGTGGGGATGTTTGAAGAAGGTACCGTGGAGCGTGCTTATACTATTCTTTATCCCGATACTCCGAATGAACTTCACGTAACCTGGAAAGATAAAAGCCGCACAGA
>NZ_JBEPWD010000188.1:0-2033 GCF_041642575.1 Salegentibacter sp.
GGCCAATCTCCATAATTCCTTCTGAAGAGATCTTTTGGAATGTCATCGCCTTCATAAAACTATCCAAATTTACACCGCTATATTGTTTTGCATAACCATTGGTAGGTAAGGTGTGATTGGTTCCCGAGGCGTAATCTCCGGCGCTCTCCGGAGTATAATTCCCTATAAAAACCGATCCGGCATTTTCGATTCCATCTGCATAAAATTCTTCGTTCTCTGTGCAAATGATAAAATGTTCGGGGCCGTAATAATTTATGAGGTCCAAAGCTGTTTCATCCAGTTTCATAGAGATTAATCTACAATGTTCAATGGCCTGTTGAGTAATGTTTTTCCGGGGTAGTCTTTCAAGCTGATTTTCAATTTCCACTTCCACTGCATCGAGTAAAGTTTCAGAAGTAGAAACCAATACAACCTGGCTATCGGCTCCGTGTTCAGCCTGACTTAACAAATCGGAAGCGACGAAGCTTGCATCGGCTGAGTCATCGGCCACTACCAACAATTCTGAAGGTCCAGCAGGCATATCTATAGCTACATTAAAACGGGTAGCGTATTGTTTGGCCACCGTTACGAACTGATTTCCCGGGCCAAAGATCTTATAAACCTTCGGAATACTATCGGTGCCAAAGGTCATTGCGGCAATAGCCTGTATTCCCCCTACCCGGAAAATTTGAGTTACACCACATAGTTCGGCGGTATAAAGAATGGCAGGATCTATTTTCCCGTCTTTTCCGGGAGGCGTACAAAGAACAATCTCCTGGCAACCCGCTAAGGACGCAGGAACAGCAAGCATTAAAATGGTTGAAAACAAGGGAGCACTACCGCCCGGAATATAGAGACCTACTTTTTGAATAGCCCTTTTTTCCTGCCAGCAATTCACTCCAGCGGAAGTTTCCACAGAAACCCTTTCTGTTTTCTGGGCCTTATGAAATTTAGAAATATTCGATTTTGCGAGTTTGATTGCTTCCTTGAGGTCGGCCGGCACTTCTTCTATAGCGGCTTCAGTTTCTTCCCTGGAAACCCTGGGATTATTCAATTTGAAATTATCAAATAATTCGGTGTATTTGGCTACAGCAAGATCGCCTTTTGTCCTTACTTCTGAAAAAACCTGTTTTACGGTTTCTTCAACATCTTCGAGACTTTGAGTAGGTCGTTTCAGAATTTCCGACCATTTTTCGCGGGCAGGGTTGTTGAATCTTTTCATTGCTTAAAACTTTATAATACCATTTTTTCAATTGGAGCAACAAGGATTCCCTCGGCGCCGTTTTCCTTAAGTTCATCAATTACTTCCCAAAAACGCTCTTCGTTAATTACGGTGTGGATAGAGCTCCAACCTTCTTCGGCAAGGGGTAGAACTGTAGGACTGCGCATCCCGGGGAGCAATTCTATAATTTTATCCAGTTTATCGTTAGGGGCGTTCAGGAGAATATATTTTGAAGTTCGGGCGTTTAAGACCGATTTTAGTCTGAATTGCAATTTTTCAAGAATACTTTTTCTTTCAGAAGAAATCTCTGGGGAAATTGCCAGAATTGCTTCGCTCTTCAACATTACTTCCACTTCTTTCAATCCATTCTTGAAAAGAGTACTTCCACTGGAAACAATATCGCAAATAGCATTGGCAAGGCCAATATTGGGTGCGATCTCTACCGATCCATTAATGATGTGTAATTCTGCTGAAATCCCTTTTTCAGCAAGAAATTCGTTAACAGTGTTGGGATACGAAGTAGCGATCTTTTTTCCCTCCAAATCCTGAATACCTTTATACTTCATTGATTTTGGAACGGCAATAGATACACGACATTTTGAAAAACCCAGCTTTTCTCCCCTGATGATATCCTTGCCTTTTTCAACAAGTACATTTTCTCCAAGAATAGCTATATCCACCACTCCATCACGTAAATACTGGGGGATATCACCATTTCTTAAATACATTACTTCCAGAGGAAAATTGCGGGCCGTGGCTTTTAACTGTTCCTTACCGTTGTCTATCGAAATGCCAGCATCTTTAAGGATTCTGAGCGAATCCTCGTTAAGTC
>NZ_JBEPWD010000189.1:0-2032 GCF_041642575.1 Salegentibacter sp.
GACTTAACGAGGATTCGCTCAGAATCCTTAAAGATGCTGGCATTTCGATAGACAACGGTAAGGAACAGTTAAAAGCCACGGCCCGCAATTTTCCTCTGGAAGTAATGTATTTAAGAAATGGTGATATTCCCCAATATTTAAGAGACGGAGTTGTAGATGTTGCTATTCTGGGTGAAAATGTATTGGTAGAAAAAGGAAAAGATATCATAAGAGGTGAAAAACTCGGATTTTCGAAATGCAGGGTTTCTCTTGCCGTGCCTAAATCGATGAAATACACAGGGATTCAGGATCTAAATGGTAAGAAAATAGCAACTTCTTATCCTAATACTGTTAATGAGTTTTTAGCGAATAAAAACATTTCAGCAGAATTGCATATCATTAATGGGTCGGTAGAGATCGCTCCAAATATTGGTCTTGCTGATGCTATTTGTGATATAGTGTCCAGTGGAAGTACCCTTTTTAAGAATGGATTAAAAGAGGTCGAAGTGATGTTGAAAAGCGAGGCTGTTTTGGCTATTTCTCCTGAAATTTCTGTTGAAAGGAAAAATATTCTGAAGAAACTGCAATTCAGACTCAAATCGGTTTTAAACGCCCGAACCTCTAAATATATCCTGCTCAATGCACCAAATGAGAAACTGAACAGGATTATAGAATTATTGCCGGGAATGCGAAGTCCTACTGTTTTGCCATTGGCTGAAGAAGGTTGGAGTTCAATTCACACCGTAATTAGTGAAGAGCGCTTTTGGGAAGTTATTGATGAACTTAAGGATAACGGAGCCGAAGGGATTCTTGTTGCTCCAATCGAGAAAATGGTAATATAATATTTAAGCAATGAAAAGATTTAATAATCCCGCTCGCGAAAACTGGTCAGAAATTCTTAAAAGACCTACGCAATCTCTCGAAGAAATAGAAGAAACGGTGAAGCAAGTTTTTGCTGAAGTAAAAAGCAAAGGAGATCTTGCTGTAACCAAATACACCGAATTATTTGATGGTTTTAAACTTGATGCCACCCGGGTTTCAGAAGAGGAAGCTGAAATGGCTATAAAAGCTGTTCCCACAGAACTTAAAGAAGCAATCCAACTGGCAAAAGCAAATATTTCGAAATTTCACAAAGCCCAAAAGACGGAAAAGGTTTTGGTAGAAACTTCTCCTGGCGTGGAATGCTGGCAGGAAAAGAGGTCTATTCAAAAAGTGGGCTTATATATTCCCGGTGGTAGTGCACCTTTGTTTTCAACTATTTTAATGTTAGCCGTACCGGCCTCATTGGCTGGTTGCAGGGAGATCGTGTTATGTACACCTCCCGGTAAAGATGGGAATATAGACCCTGCGATTCTTTACACTGCAGAATTATGCGGAGTTACACAGATTTTTAAAGTGGGTGGAATTCAGGCAATTGCTGCGATGACCTTTGGCACCGACAGTATTCCGAAGGTTTATAAGATCTTTGGCCCGGGAAATCAGTTTGTAACTGTAGCCAAGCAATATGCTACCCGGTATGATGTTGCCATAGATATGCCTGCCGGCCCTTCGGAATTGCTGGTGGTGGCCGATGACTCAGCGGATGCAAGCTTCGTCGCTTCCGATCTTTTAAGTCAGGCTGAACACGGTGCCGATAGCCAGGTTGTGTTGGTTTCTACTTCTGAAAAATTACTCGATACCGTGGAAATCCAAATTCAAAATCAGCTGGAAAAACTGCCCCGAAAGGCCATAGCTCAGCAAGCCATTGAACACTGTAGGTTTATATCTATGAAGATGGATGAAACAGCTCTGGACCTCATAAATTATTACGGCCCCGAACATTTTATCATTTGCACAGAGAACGAAGAATTTTATGCAGATGGAATTGAAAATGCCGGATCGGTTTTTATAGGGAATTATACTCCGGAGAGCGCCGGAGATTACGCTTCGGGAACCAATCACACCTTACCTACCAATGGTTATGCAAAACAATATAGCGGTGTAAATTTGGATAGTTTTATGAAGGCGATGACATTCCAAAAGATCTCTTCAGAAGGAATTATGGAGATTGGCC
>NZ_JBEPWD010000190.1:0-1989 GCF_041642575.1 Salegentibacter sp.
ACCGGGGAATTACCGGAATATTTTGATGCTGAAGCCCTAAAAAAAGTATACGGATATAATTTTGAATTAAAACAGGTTGAGAACGCAGAAGCGATTCCTGAGTTTAACGGGAGTACAGTATTTATTTCACAGAAAGGAGAATTGGGCAAAGTTCGCCTGATCCCAAATATTGATTTTTTGGTTAGTATTTACCCTCATCTGGGAAGTATTTTACTGGTAAATGGTGAGCAAAACGAAACTTATATCTCAGAAATTCAGCATGTTCGAAGAAGAGAGACCATTGCGATGACCCCGGCCGATTGTTTTTCTGCCTTGCAACAACTAACAGGGAAGTCTTCTTCAGATAGAGACAAAAGCAATGCAGAGGCAAACAAAGCCCTTGTCCTGGATTCTATTAAAGAGATAACCGGCACCCATACAGAAGCTTTACTGGCTTCCAGCGGATTATCTATTCAGTATGCGATTATGATGGGACTTATTCACGATGCCCTGGAAAAACATCCTGGAAAAGCAATCAAAATTATTGTTCCTCCAAACTGTTATGGCGGAACAAACGACCAGGCAAGACGGGTAGCTGCCTGCATTGAGAATGTTGAAGTGGTGGATCTACTTGTTGACGGGGATAATGATATGGTTCAGAGTATTGATCTGGTTTTGGATAAAGTCGCCGGGGAAGATGCTGTCCCTTACATTATCGCTGAAATTCCGACCAACCCGAGAGTGGAAGTTCCGGATCTCACAAAATTAAAAGAGGTATTAAGCAAAGAACGTAAAACCGCAACCGGTGATGCTGCTATCGATCCCGTCTTTATTTTAGATCAAACCTTTTGTCCGAATGTGCAGTTCCTGGCTGATGATGGAATCCTTTCCGGGATAAGAAGCATTTCCTATGTGAGCGGATCAAAATTTCCAAGTGGAGGAAAAGTTACTGCCGGTTATTGTGTAGCAAATAATAAAGCTGAAGCTTTACTGGAAAAAATAGAAAAGCATCTTATCCTTTGCGATAACGAGGCTACAGATCTTCAGGTTGAAATATTAGCAAAACAATTACCATCCATGAATAAAAGGATCATAGATGCTTATAATAACACCCGGGAATTTGTAAACTTTATCAGGCAGACTTTACCGGAGGCGAAGATCAATTTTGTTTCAGAAGAACTGGCTCAGCAAGGATTTACCCCCTCTGTGTTTTCATTAGATCTTCCAACCAAAGGCAATACCGATGAAGAAAGGGAAACTTATAAACGAGCCTTGAATCAGAAACTGATCGATATGATGATCACAGAAATCCCTGAGGAAAGTAAATACTGTGTGAGCTACGGGCAGCTAAAAGGATGTTACTGGACTATCCCCGCAACCTCTACTCAGGGAACCACCAAAGAAGACGATAAAGACTATATCGCCCGGGTTTCAGTTTCGCCAGATCTGGATCTTGAACATCATAAAAAAGTCTTTTTAGATTTCGTGAAACAAATTTAAGGGTTTGGTGTTTAGTGTTTAGCGTTCAGCGTTCAACGATTTTTGCGCTTTTTACGCATGGCTTTGCGGTCTCTGTATAAAAGAAAATAGATGAGCTAATTAAATTACAGCTTTACCTCGTCACAAGGTCACAGCGTCACAACTTCACAACTTCACAACATTAAAAGTTCAAGGTTTTCGCGCTCTTTGCGAACCCCTTTGCGGTCTCTGCGTGAAAAAAAGAAGGGCAGGCACATCCGAAATGCACTGCCCTCCAAAATGAAGAATTAATATTGAAACTGAAATCTTGAATCCTAAATAACATCAAAACTCCACCGTCACCTCCTCAGAACAATTAGCTGTACTTCCCGCTTCACAAACTCTGTAGTTCAGCGAGCCGCTACCTTTCATTCCTGTTGCATCTGTATAAGCACCATTTCCGGTGTAACCTGATTTCACGGGCGTGCCATTTCTGTAAATATCTACCGCCCCGGTATAATCCCAGGAAAGATCGGCATGCCATTCGCCTTT
>NZ_JBEPWD010000191.1:0-1982 GCF_041642575.1 Salegentibacter sp.
ACCGATCTGAATTTCACGCCCTATTTTCTCATCAACCTGGACATCGTGGAATATGCCCGCTCTAAGAACTTTCCGTTCATCGGTAGGGGCAGCGGGGCGAATTCCATAGTGGCCTATATCATTGGGATCACCAATGTAGACCCCATTGAGCTCGATCTCTATTTTGAGCGTTTCATCAATGCCTCCCGCAATTCCCCACCCGATTTCGATATAGATTTTTCCTGGAAAGACCGCAACGAGGTGACCGCTTATATTTTTAAAAAAAATGAGAACACCGCCCTGCTCACTACCTACGTTACCTTTAAATGCCGTGCCGTAGCACGGGAACTCGGCAAAGTTTTCGGCTTGCCAAAGGAGGAAATAGACAAACTGGCTTCGGGTTATTTTGAGCTGGGAGAGCTTGATGAAACCCAGAAACTGGTACTTAGGTACAGTGCCCTTATCGAGGGACTCCCCAATTATCTAAGCGTGCATTCCGGCGGAATCGCGATCCTTGATGCTTCGGTCTATAATTATTGCGCTACTTTTTTACCACCGAAGGGCTTCAGGACCCTGCAGATCGACATGAATGTTTGCGAAGATGTGGGCATCCATAAATTTGATATTCTCGCCCAGCGCGGCCTCTCCAAGATCACCGATGCCATTGAGATCATCAAAGAAAATCAGCCCGAAGCCAGGATAGAAGACATTGAAAACATTAAGCGTTTCAAGGAAGATCCTGAGATCAATTCCCTGCTCAAAAAAGGGGATTGCATGGGAGTTTTTTATGTGGAATCTCCTGCCATGCGAGGTCTGCTCATCAAACTGCAGACTCAGGATTATATGAATCTGGTGGCGGCCAGCTCGGTGATACGGCCGGGCGTCTCCAGCGGTGGAATGAAAAAAGAATACATCCAGCGTCACCGGAATCCGGAGAAAAGAAAAGAAGCTCACCCGGTGCTGCTGGAGATCATGCCCGATACTTATGGGGTGATGGTGTACCAGGAAGATGTGATGAAGGTAGCCCACCACTTCGCCGATCTTAATTTCGACGACGCCGATGTGTTACGACGCGGGATGAGCGGGAAGAAATACCTGCAGGAAGATTTACTTCGCATCAAAGAAACTTTCAGAGAGAATTGCCTTAAAAAAGGCTATGAAGAATATCTGATAGAAGAGGTTTGGGAGCAGATTGCCTCTTTTGCCGGCTATGCCTTTCCGAAAGGTCACTCGGCTTCCTATGCGGTGGAAAGTTACCAGAGCCTTTATTTGAAACGCTACTTTCCGCTGGAATTTATGGTGGCAGCACTAAACAACGGCGGCGGATTTTATGATGTAGAAACCTATCTCAAGGAAATAAAAAGATGTGGCGGAAACATCCATCCGCCCTGTATCAATAAAAGCGACCATCCCACGGCGATCTACGAAAAAGATGTCTACCTGGGCTTTGGTTACCTCAAGGAACTCGAAATCAAAAGCATTCAGAAGATCCTGGAGAACCGACAGTTTTTCGGAGAGTTCAGCTCTTTCGATGAGTTCATAGATCGGGTAGAGCTATCTATCGAACAACTCAGCATTCTCTTGCGCATCAACGCCTTCAGATTTACAGGTATAGACAAGCACCAGCTGCTGTGGAAAGCCCATTTTAAGCTGAACAAAACCAAACCCAAAACCTCCCAGGCTGTACTGTTTACACCTCCTCATAAGGATTATGAATTGCCTGAGTTCTCCTATTCAGAATTGATAGATAGCTACGACGAGATAGAATTGCTGAGTTTCCCGCTTTGCAGTCGGTTTAGACTGCTGAAATACAAAATGCAGACTTCCGTACTGTCGGCTGAATTAAAAACTTATGTGGGTAAAGAAGTTAGTATTTACGGCAACCTCATCACTCTGAAAAGAACAGCAACCACCACCAAACGCTATATGTATTTTGGAACTTTTTTCGATAAGAACGATGATGTTTTTGATACGGTGCATTTCCCAAATATAGCCGAAAAATA
>NZ_JBEPWD010000192.1:0-1968 GCF_041642575.1 Salegentibacter sp.
CTGATGATTTTCTGCAATCTCCACTTCCGTTACATTTTTCAGCAAGCCGAAGGATTCCCTGGGAATCCGTAAAATCCATCAATGTTTCAATTTGTGGCTCAGTTCTGTCTGGGGTATATCGAAGGGAAGTATCCATTGGAGCTGCATCGATGATCTTTCCAGGATTGAATATGTTTTCAGGATCAAAAGCCAGCTTAATATTCTGAATAAGCTGATAGTTTTTTGGCCCTATCATCATTTTAATAAATTCAGCACGCACCCTACCGTCGCCGTGTTCTCCGCTAAGGGAACCATTGTATTTCTTTACGAGCTTAGCCACATCCTCTGTAATCTGCCTGAATAGTTTTACATCTTCAGAGCTTTTTAGATTAAGAATTGGCCTTAAATGTATCTCCCCTGCCCCGGCATGGGCATAATACACTGCATCCTGCCCATAGATTTTCATAATCTGTCCAAACTCCGAGATATAATCGGCAAGCTGAGGCAGGGCTACCGCTGTATCCTCAATACATGCTACAGCTTTTTTATCTCCTATTATATTTCCCAGCAAGCCAAGGCCAGCTTTTCGTAATTCCAGCGCCAGGTCTATTTGTTCGTCAAAAAGTACGGGCAAGGCATAGCTCAATCCCGATTTTTCAAGGGTTTCAAGCAAGGCCTTGGTTTGCTTTTGCAGTTCATCCTGGGAGTTTGCACGCATTTCCAACATAAGGATAGCCTGTGGGTCTCCTTCAATGAAAAACCTGTTCTCTTTGTATTTCAAATTTTGTTTGGTACAATCAAGAATCACCTTATCCATCATTTCGCAGGTAAAAAGCGAATGATGCATGGCAGGAACCACAGCCTGCATACAGGCATCTATACTCGAAAAATGCGCAGCGATCATTGCGGTTTGCGGAGGCGGCAGCGAGTCGAGTTGCAGCGTGATCTCGGTAGTAAGGGCAAGCGTACCTTCACTTCCGGATAGGAGTCGGCACAGGTTAAATGGCTCTTTTGATTCTGAAAATACCTCAGAATATATCAATTCATCAACGGCATAACCGGTATTGCGGCGGTGTAGTTCCTTAGGCGGAAATTTCTCTATGATCTCTTTTCTGGATTCTTCTGAAGATAATTCAGCAAAGATCTTTCTATATATCTCCCCTTCCAGATTTTTCAGCTTGAGCTTCTGCTTAAATTCTTCCGACGAAATCTCACCGAAATCGGCTTCACTCCCATCGCTAAGCAAAACCTTCATGGAAACAACTTTGTCTCTTGTTGTTCCATATTTTATGGATGTAGTTCCACTAGAATTATTTCCCACCATTCCTCCGATCATACATCGGTTGGAAGTAGACGTATTTGGACCGAAAAACAAACCGTGTTCTGCTAAAACACAATTCAGGTCATCCCTGATCACACCGGGTTGTAACCTCACGGTCTTCATTTCAGTGTCAATCTCAAGAATATCTGTAAAATATTTGGACACATCTACTACAATTCCATCTCCAACACACTGCCCCGCAAGAGAGGTTCCTGCAGTTCGTGGAATAAGGGATGTTTTGTGCTCTTTTGCGAAGTTTATAAGTTGCTTTAGATCTTGAATATTTTTCGGATAACAAACAGCTAAAGGTAATTCACGGTAAACTGAGGCATCCGTAGCGTATATGGAACGCCATAAGTCGTCGTAAAATAACTGACCGTCAATTTGATGCGAAAATTGTTGCAGGTTTTTTTCCATAGTAAGCGGTTAAAATTACATAAAATAAGGTAAAATGCTTAACAGTTTTTTATGGAATATTAACAATAGATTGGGCTAAGGTCGTGTTAACATACACATTTAACAATTAAATTTGCGCAACGAATCTAAAAACTATGAACATGAAAAAATTGATTTTAATTGCTGTATTTGCTTTTGGCGCTACATTCATGAGCCAAACCCAGGCACAGACTATTTCTGAAAATGCACTTGGACTAAGACTTGGTGGTGGA
>NZ_JBEPWD010000193.1:0-1915 GCF_041642575.1 Salegentibacter sp.
GGATGCTACAGATTGGGCAAAGAATTTTCCTTATGCTCAAATGGCAAATTTTGGATGGGTACCGAAAACAAAAAAGATCAAAGAGAAAGTAGTTCATCTGTTTGAATTCTTTCGGGTTGCAAATCAGAAAGGATTTGAAGATTACTATTTTTATCAAAGAACGAAAGTAGCTTTCCGAATTTCCTTAAAAGGAAATAAAAATGCCACCGCAATTGCTGCCTGGCTAAGACAAGGCGAATTGCAGGCAGAGGAATTGAAAAACCGGGAATTTAATAAAGCAGCATTAAAAAAGAGTTTACCGGAATTTAAAAACTTAATGGCATCACACCCCGATGACTTCTTCGAACAATTAAGATTATTGTGCCTGAAAAGCGGAGTGAAACTGGTACATACTCCCTGCTTACCAAAAACCGCAATCCACGGTTCCACAAGATGGATAAATGAAACACCACTTATACAGTTAAGCGGGAGGTTTAAACGAAATGATATATTTTGGTTTACCTTTTTCCACGAGCTTGGTCACATTCTTATGCATGGTAAAAAATACATTTCCCTGGAGAATGTTGATTATGAAGGAGAAAATCTACAGTATGAAGAAGAAGCCAATGATTTTGCTTCCCAAAGGATCTTATCAGACGCCCAGGTAAAAGAGATATGGGAAACAGAAAATTTGGATGCTGAAAAAATCAAAGACTTCGCCCAAAAGTTCGTAACCCACCCGGCTTGTATTATAGGTAGACTGCAGCATTTAAAGTACATACCTTATGGTATGGGTAATGAGTTTTTTGAAAAGGTGGAGTTGAGTGGGAAGTAAAAATACAGATCTGGAAATCGATCAATTAGTTTAAGTGTTGCCGGTTGCGGGATTAAGGTGTTAACCCGATTTATACAAAGGTTACGGAAATGTTGATATATGCGGGGTGCACCACAGGTTAATTTACCTGAGTTAATTAAAAATTTAGGAGTAGTAAAAAAGCAAAAAGATGAATAAGAAGGAAGAAGCTTTTCAAAAACTCCAGTCAATTTTTAAACCTGATCCCGGAACCTGGATTCAGGATTTAGAAAACCTCTTTAACCAGTAGGGGGAGCTGTTTTTAAAAGAATTGCCGGGATCAAAAAGAAAAGGTTACAAAATCCACCTGCCCGGATTCCGTTATAGTGATGTCCTTTTCGGCTTTTACTTCCGTATCAACTCTTATTTCCAAAGTTACTGTATAGGGTTCAAAGGACTCTCCAACCGCGCCACCTGAATTATCGGTGTAACCAATTCCCAGGTTCGTGAACATGTTGACCTTATGGTTTAGAAAGGTCCTGGATAAAGGCAGGTGGGTGTTACTATAAGAGGAATGCTTCACCTCCTGCTCGCTGCCCAAAATGTTGAAATCTATATTCGATAAGCGGCTGTTATCTGTTGAACTAACCGAAAAGACAATATCGTGATTCGTGGTTTTTTCGGAAACGTCGTCTTCTGTTGAACACGAACCAACCACCAGCCCCAAAAGAATCACAAGTAATATTTTTTTCATAATTTTCCTGTTGTTTTCAAAGTTTGCACTTGTTATTTTAAGACTAATATAACTATTTATCATAAATCCCGACGAAACGACAGCAGGAACCGTTAATTTAAGGATGATTTTTATGCCTTTGATTTTAGAAAAATACGCAGTAAACTGGCAGAAAGATAATTTTTCCTGGAAACCTCCAATTTATCACAGCAAAAGAAATCTACCGTCTAACGTCCAAAGCCTACCGACTAAAATTCCACTTTCCACTATCATAGCTATAAACCAAAACCGCGAAGGTTTATCGTAAGACTACTGGTTGAGGTGTAAAGTCTTATCCTCCATACATCCCATTAATCAGATCCCCATACTTCTCTGCAATCACCCGCCGCTTAAGCTTCAGCGTAGGAGTC
>NZ_JBEPWD010000194.1:0-1897 GCF_041642575.1 Salegentibacter sp.
GCTTTATAAAGCCAGAGTTTTTCGTGGAAACCCAATTCCTTAAAATTATATTGGGGAATATTGTCGTAAAAATAATTTCTAATGGTTGCCGCTTCCTCCTCGGTCCTCGCATATCCCATTTTAAGAAAGATCCCATATAGTTGCAGCGAAAGATTTGATAAATTAGCATTTATCTGGGTGAGAGCACTGAGTTCTTCAGTTTGTTGGATCAATAATTCAGCCCGGTTTCTAATACTTCGGGTGATATACTGGGATTCAATAATTTTCTCCAATTCAAGGATCTCATAAGCCAGACTTTTCTCCTCATAATGCAAGGCCGTTGTCTTGGTTTTATCAAGCAGTTTAAGCGCCTGATTGTATAATCCTTTCCGGTAAAGAATGTATGCGAAGTCCAATTGTTCCCTTATCTGGACAGGCACCGTTTGATTTGCGGGATTAAGCCTTAAACTCACCAAAATCTGCTTGTATAAATGAGCTTTTACGTTCGATAACTGCTGTTTACTAATCCTGGTTTTCTGCAAAATCTCCTTCTCATCATACTTTTTCAGCTTGGTCATCACCTTAAATAAATTCAGGAATTTACTGTCGGTATTCACCCCAATTCTTCCTACATAAAGAGAAAATTGTCTCTTTTCAGATGGAGAAAGAGACTTTATAAGGGAAAACAAGTTATCGGAAAATTCATTGGTCATTGTAACAAGCAGGTTTGTAAATTACTGTAAATCAGCCTAATTGCAACTCAGGCTTTGTTTTTAATTATCGTAATACTCTTTCTGAAAACAGATTTAAGGGCAGGCTAAAACTATACTTTAGTTAAAGATAAAGCAAAAAAAATCTTTTATGAGCACTGAAAAAGTAGAAATTTTTGACACGACGTTACGAGACGGAGAGCAGGTTCCAGGTTGTAAATTGAATACAGCCCAAAAACTGAAAATCGCTGCACGCCTTGATGAGCTGGGAGTAGATGTCATTGAAGCAGGATTTCCCGTATCAAGTCCCGGCGATTTTCAATCGGTTTATGAAATTTCTAAACTGGCTAAAAACGCCGCCGTTTGTGGACTCACCCGTGCTGTTAAAAAAGATATCGAAGTAGCTGCTGAAGCTTTAAAGTATGCTAAAAAACCGCGTATTCATACCGGGATTGGCACCTCAGATTCTCATATTAAATATAAATTTAATTCTACAAGAGAAGAAATTATTGTGCGTGGGGTAGCCGCGGTAAAACACGCGAAGAATTTCGTAGACGATGTTGAATTTTATGCCGAAGATGCCGGAAGAACAGATAATGAATTTCTTGCTCGTGTCTGTACCGAAATGATCAAAGCCGGAGCTACTGTTTTAAATATCCCTGATACTACCGGTTATTGCCTTCCTGATGAATACGGAAGAAAAATAAAATATTTAAAAGACAACGTAAAAGACATCGATAAGGTTAGAATTTCCTGCCACTGTCACAACGATTTGGGTCTTGCTACAGCCAATGCTATTGCAGGTATACAGAATGGCGCACGCCAAATAGAATGTACTATCAACGGAATTGGTGAGCGTGCCGGAAATACCGCTTTGGAAGAGGTCGTCATGATCTTAAGACAACACCCGACTTTAAATTTAAACACAAATATAGACCCGAAATTCCTTTTTGATACCAGTTGTATGGTTTCCCGCGAAATGGGAATGTTCGTGCAACCAAACAAAGCAATTGTAGGTGCCAATGCTTTTGCCCACAGCTCCGGAATTCACCAGGACGGTGTAATTAAAAACCGTGAAACCTACGAAATTATAGATCCCGCAGAAGTTGGCGTAACCGAATCGGCGATTGTTTTAACTGCCAGAAGCGGAAGAGCTGCCCTTGCTTTTAAGGCAAAGAAAATGGGATATGATTTAACTAAACTTCAGT
>NZ_JBEPWD010000195.1:0-1875 GCF_041642575.1 Salegentibacter sp.
GAGATCTGAAATTAGGAATTAACGGAGGCTTACCCGTAGGTGATGCCGAAGATTATTCAAACTTTCAATTGGGAGCAGATGTAGCTTACCTTTTTGGGGTGATGAATGTACTTGAAGTAGGCCCGATACTAGGCTACTCCAGGTTTTTTGCGGAAGATATAGATACCGGTTTTGGTGAAACGGATGCAGATGATGTTAGTTTCCTTCCAATAGCCGCTTCAGGAAGGCTCGGATTAGGAATCGTATTTGTGGGCCTTGACCTTGGATATGCTGTTAGCCTGATGGAAGATGGCGAAGGCGGCTTCTACTACAGACCGAAAATTGGAGTTGGGTTAGGGATTTTTTCCGTAATCGGGTCGTACCAGGGAATTAGCAATAATGGGGATAGCCTATCTTCGGTGAATGTTGGATTAGAATTCAGGTTATAACAACTATTCAGGCATATCAACGTATATTGGATTGATGATTTGATTTTTTTCATTAATTTCCGTGAATAAACCATCAATCCAATATGCTTAGAAACTTTTTGTTGGCTTTGCTTGCCATGGGTATTTTTCAAAGTGCCCAAAGCCAGGCTTTTAAAACTCCTTCTGTTAATTTATCTGTTCAGGCCGGTTACCTGGCTATAGATCCATCTTTTTCCACATTTTATCCTGAAGTGAGTGGGGAGTTTATCACCGGAGAGGCCGGTTTGTTCATAGGAGTTAATTATAACTTCTGGCTTGACCGCGATTTCTCCATAGTCCCTGAGGCCAGTTTTATCAGCAATAAGGAAACTGTTCACTATCGTGTGGCCGGGCTGGTGGAATACCGTATTCCAAATACTGGGTTCTATAGTCTGGGCGGTCCCCAGGTAAATATTTTGAGCGGAAATTCCATGAAATTTTATAAAAGAGTCGGTTTCGAACTTACCGGCGGAATTGGCTATGATATAAGTCGGTCATTCTACCTGGAAGGCCGTTACTCTCACGAATTCACCGATAGGTTAAAATCTGAAACACCATTTAGCGAAGATGATAATTACCGGTTTCGCTCCTATTCCGTAGGATTGGGTTATAGGTTTTAGGTGAAGAACTATCTCAATAAAGAGAAAATTCGCCCGGTTTAAGGAGGCAGATTAAATCTTTTGATATCTTTATCCTATGAAGATACTTATTATAAACGGTCCCAATCTAAACCTGCTTGGAACGCGGGAACCGGAAACTTACGGAAGTAAAAAATTTGAAGATTACTTTGCCGATCTGCAATTCAGGTTCAGGGAAGTAGAGCTATCCTATTTTCAATCCAACATTGAAGGGGAGATCATTGATCATTTACACAAGTCGGTGGGGGAGTTTGATGGAATAGTTTTGAATGCCGCGGCTTATACCCATACCTCTGTAGGAATTGGCGACGCAGTAAAAGCTATTGAAGTTCCCGTAGTTGAGGTTCATATTTCCAACACTCATGCCAGGGAAGAATTCAGGCATAAATCATTTATAGCTCCCGTAGCCAAAGGCGTTATCTTAGGTTTTGGTTTGCAGGGCTATGACCTGGCCATCCAGAGTTTTATCAATTCCAAGAAATGAAAAAAGCCTATTTAAACTGGAGCAGTGGCAAGGATGCAGCTTTCGCACTTTACAAGGTGCAAAAAGAGGGGGTATACGATGTTAAGAAACTGGTTTCCACAGTCAATTCTGAAACCAATAGAGTTTCGATGCACGGCCTCCGCATAGAATTGATGCAACAACAGGCCAATGCTATTGGGATTCCGCTTCAGCTTATTAAATTAGACGGGAATGTGAGTATGCAATCCTATAATGAACTCATGGAAATTGAAACAGAAAAACTACTCGACGAAGGTTTCAATTACAGCATTTTTGGAGATATTTTTTT
>NZ_JBEPWD010000196.1:0-1861 GCF_041642575.1 Salegentibacter sp.
TTACTCTTTTTCCTTCCAGTTTTCCGAAGATCAGTTTCCCTTTATGAAATTCTACCGTAGCCGTAGGAAAGTATGGAATATGGTTATAGCTAACCTCAGCTTCTATCTCTAAATCTTCAACCAGTTTACCCAGTCCTGTTCCCAGGATAATCCCGATTTCAGGGTTATCAAATCCCCTCGAAACCAGGTAATCTGTAGACTCTGTTAATTCTTTAATCATGTTTATTTTATGAATTTTCTTAATTCTGAATCCCCAGGAATATCGCTTAGCACATCAATATCGTTCAGTGTTTTCAAAAGTTTGACAGTGTTATTTTTAAAATCCTCTAGCGTATTTTTCAAAACCGAAGAGGTACTCCAAACCTTATTTTTAAATACTTTCGAATTTAGTGATTTCATTCCTAATAAGTAGTACCCGCCGTCTTTTGCAGGGCCTATGACCACATCATGCTTATGAAGCCTGAGAAAAGCATCGTCAAGATCCTCTTTTGCGAGATCCGGCAGATCGGTTCCAATAATAATCACCCGTTTATAGCCTTTGGCAAAAGCATCGCGAAAGGCATGCTCCATTTTCTCCCCCAGATCATTTCCCTTTTGAAATTTTTTTTTGAAGATTTCCCCATCAAAAATATCCTGCTGCGGAAACGACTCAGTGTAGTAAACTATCTTATCAACTGATATTTCTTTTGTGATTGTGGCAATATGATTCAGCAGAAATTTATAGATATCCAGGGCAGCTTTTTCTCCAATATCTTTAGCCAGACGGGTTTTCACCTTACCTTTTTCAGGATTTCTGGCGAAAATTATAAGAAGTTCTTCGGAATTGCTTTTCAAGGTGAGAATGGTTTGAGGTAAGAAAATCAAGAAAGGCTTCCCTGGCAACTGCTACCGGCGCCGGCAGTGCACCCATAACAATGTTGCGAAATAATTATCTCCCGATTCTGCAAGGTTTCCTCGTTATAATCGCTAATATGCTTAATATCAGAGGCCACTTTTAGTTCCAGCATCTGGTTGAAATCACAGTCATAAAGCCAGCCGTCCCAACTTACAGAAATGGTGTTTGTGCACATTACATTTTCTACCGCGGCAGGATTGTAGGCATTCACCAGTTCATACATATAATCTTCATAGTTTTCTGAAGCAATTAAGTATTCAAGAAATCGACTAATAGGAAGATTAGTGATTGTGAAGAGATGATCAAAATCAATATTGAAATCTTCTTTAAGGGCCTTTTTGAAATCCTTCTCCATGGCCTTTTCATCGGTTGGAAGGAATGCCCCCGAAGGATTATAAACCAGGTCTAGTTTTAAACCGGTTCCGGGCTGAGCATAGCCAACTTCATTAAGCATTTGCAGGGCCTTAATCGATTTATCAAAAACTCCGCTGCCACGCTGTTTATCGGTTTTTTCCCTTTTATAGAACGGAAGGGAGGAAACCACGTGCACATTGTATTTTTTAAAAAAGTCGGGCAGGTCGTAGTACTTTTTATTCGCGAGGATTATTGTGAGATTAGAGCGTACTATAAAATCCTTAATCCCGGCTTTGGATGCCTCCTCAACAAACCAGCAAAAATTCGGATTCATTTCCGGGGCTCCACCGGTAAGGTCTAAGGTGTGTGCTTTTGTTGTTTTTATTACCTCCAGGCATTGTTCCATGGTATCTTTGGTCATGATCTCTTTACGATCGGGACCTGCATCTACATGACAATGCGAGCAAACCTGGTTGCACATGTATCCCAGATTTAACTGAAGGATTTCCAGTCTTTTGGGTTTCAACGGAAAATTACCGGTCTTAGCGATCTTATCTTTGAAATAGGGAAGTTCCCCATCTTTAAAGATCCCATTGCTTAATATCTCCAGCT
>NZ_JBEPWD010000197.1:0-1813 GCF_041642575.1 Salegentibacter sp.
CGATTGTGTATAGCGGTACTAAACTAAATATCAATTACTGGATTGATGAGATCCTGGATGAAGACCAACAGGAGGAGCTTCATGAGTATTTTATTGATGCTGAAACCGATAAAATAGATGCAGCAATAAAAGAGTTTGACGGAGACTACGACGATGAAGAATTAAGGTTGTATCGTATCAAATTTATCAGTGAAGTGGCGAATTAGGATTGGATTAATCGTGATTCGATAATTCGTGATTCGTTAAGATGCTTGCATGCAGTAACCTTTATTCCTCTGATAATTACCAACTGAGCGCTCGTAATCGTGAACCGGATTACTTTCCTCCGTTATTTTGAAGGTCAAAAACGCACTGGTGGTCCAGATCGGGGATATTACCACCCTCTATTACATCAACAATTCCGCTGCCAAATTCTATGGATGCCTGCATGAGACAGCCAGAGACATTACAATGCCCTGCATTTTCTTCATCTTTATGGTCAGATTGAGGGTCGGTGCCCAGGTCTACCAAACCAAACAGATGCCCGAATTCGTGATTAAGGGTGGCAGCTTCAATATCGGCTTTGGAAGGAGCGTTGTGACGTTGGGAAAAATCCTTAATAGTTTCTCCGTAAATCACCATAGAAGTATTTCTAAAGGCTGAGCCCAGTACAAAGCGGTTATCTTCATCTTTTTCACTGCTTCCGTCGGCAAAATAGATAAAAACTGCAATCTCGTCTCCTACAGTGTAATTATCACGAAGATCTCTTTCAATTTCCGCGATTTCTTCGATCTCAAAAGGAGCTTTTCCTGAAGACTCAACCGCCCGAAGGCTAATCTGAATTCCATCTGGTTTATAGACACGTTTTTCCAAAAAATCAGTGAACTGCTCTATAGCTTCCGGAGAGGGGGAATAACCGGTAACATAAGCGATCTCAATATTCATAGAGGTGTATCGCTCATCGCTAAGCAAATCCCTGGCCGAATCCCCTAAACCAAGTAGGTTAGCAGATTTATCGATCTTGTTATCATCATCAGTATTATCAGAGGTACAGGACGATAATACCAGAAAAAGGGATAAAAACAGCGCTAAGTGATTAATTTTAAGCATTCGAGAAAAATTGAAATTTTGGTAAAAATAGAAATTTAATGCTTTTGCGGCTTTAATTCAGCTAAATAATCGTAGTGTTCTCCTTTTTTTAGAAGTTTACAGCTGAAATTATTCATTTCGGCTGCCATTTGCAGGGAATTAAAATCGATATAAAGCCAATTGAACCATGCACCTTTTTCACCCTTATAGCTTAGCTGAAATTCAATTTCGCCGTAGTAGCCCCGGGTAGGGTCCACCCAAATGCCACCGTCTTCATCTTTATCGAAAAGAAAACTAAGGTCTGAGGAATCCAGCAGGATCTTTCCTTCCGGGTTTAGCAGTTTTCTGGCCTGGGTGAAAAATATATCCAGATTGGCGAGTTTTCCAATTATTCCGCTGCCATTCATCAGCATCAAGATAGTGTCAAAGCTTTCATTCTGAAGGTCGAAGAAATCGATTTTTCGGACATCATTGAGGCCTCTTAAACCTGCAATTTCAATAGCAGCTTCAGAAGTGTCTATCCCTGTGACCTTTAATTTTTTTTCATTCTGAAGATACAGGCCATGGCTTCCTGCACCGCAGCCAACATCAAGCACACGCCCGGAACACAGCTGAAGTGCTTTTTTTTCCAAAGGTGGCATTTCAGAAAAACTTCTGAATAAATACTGAACAGGGATAAGATCGTCATCAAAATCGGGAGAATGTACCTCGATAGGCGTCTCGTCTTTGGAATGATAAAAAGCGG
>NZ_JBEPWD010000198.1:0-1805 GCF_041642575.1 Salegentibacter sp.
CCGGTTTTACATTAATAATTAATAATTTAGAATCAGGAAACTTAAAACAAAGTTGACAAATAAAACTGTCAAATAACGCTAATTACGTTTGACCTTATTAATACCAATAAGGCGAAGAAAAGTCTGTGGTTACATAAGCTCCAACAAATATTTTGAAAATATTTTCCCGGAATTCAACTAAAAATAATGGAACAAGATATTATTATCGTTTTAGTAATCCTTAGTCTAACAATTATACTGCTGGTACTGGATTTAGTCAGGATTGATATTGTTGCCATGGGATGCATGCTGGCCCTTGGCTGGGCCGGTATTTTAAATCAGGAGGAAATGTTTTCAGGCTTTTCGAGTAATGCCGTAATAGCCATATTAAGTGTGATGATATTGGGACGAGGTATTGCCCGCACAGGGATTATGGATAAATTTTCGAAACTAGTGATCAATAAAGCTGGCAGCCGCAAACGAAATTTAGTTGGTTTACTCTCAATTTCAACGGGATTACTCTCCGGTTTAATTCAGAATATTGGAGTTGCTGCACTTTTTCTTCCCGGAGTCATGCAAGTTTCGCGCCGTACGAAGATCCCTGCTTCATCGCTTGTAATGCCCATAGGTTTTGCAGCCATCCTAGGGGGAACTCTAACCATGATTGGTTCGGGTCCGCTCATCCTGGTAAATGACCTTTTAAAAAATGAAGGCCTTGAAACCTACAACTTATTAAGTGTAACGCCTGTGGGCATTGCGCTTTTGTTGTCGGGCATAGCTTATTTTTTGCTTTTCGGAAGTAAAGTCTTACCTAAGAAGAAGCCTGGAAAGAAAAGTAAAACAGACCAGGAAAAGCTGGTAGAGAAACTTAATTTACCGGAAAATATCAAGCTACTTACTGTGAATAAAGAAAGCTCGTTGATAGGAAAAACCACAGAAGAAGCCGGGCTATGGAATAAGTATAATATCAACCTGTTGGGGATTGGAAAAGGTGATGATGTGGTTTACGCTCCCTGGCGAAAAACTAAGTTTGAGGATGAGCAAACTCTTGCTGTTTTGGGTTCTGGAGAGAATATAGAGCAGTTTGCTAAAGACTTTCAGCTGGAGAACCTCTCTGAGTCAAGATATTTTTCTGATGATTTTAATCCCAATGTTAGTGGTTTTGCCGAGGTGATTATTCCTCCCGGATCAGAACTTGCCGGGAAGAGTATAAGAGAATACACCTTGAGAAAACGTTATGCAGTAGAGCCGGTAATACTGTTCAACAAAGGAGAAAGAGTAGGAGGAGACTTTTCTGATGTAGTGATCCGCCCGGGGGACACCTTTATTGTTTACGGCAGGTGGGACAACATAAAAGACTTGAAAGAAAGCAATGATTTTGTTGTGCTCACCGATTTTGATGTTGATAAAAAAGACAAATCCAAAACCTGGCCTGCAATAGGCTGCTTTGTATTTGCTATAAGCCTGGCAATGCTGGGATTTCCCATTTCCATGGCTTTTTTAACCGGAGCTCTTTGTATGGTTCTTACTCGTGTGTTAGACATAAGTCAGGCCTATGAGGCAATTGAATGGAAAGTAGTTTTTCTGCTGGCGGGATTGATCCCTTTGGGTGTAGCCATGCAAAAAACCGGTGCTGCTATGTTTCTTGCTGAATCTATTATGACAGTAGTTATTGAATTACACCCTGTTTTCATCGTACTGATGGTTGGGGTTTTGGCCACTGTTTTTTCCCTGTTTATGTCTAATGTAGGAGCAATTGTTGTGCTGGCTCCGCTGGTAACAGGTTTGGCAGGTATTGCCGAAATTGATCCCAGGCCTTTAGTATT
>NZ_JBEPWD010000199.1:0-1737 GCF_041642575.1 Salegentibacter sp.
TATAAATTAAATTTCCTAAAAAAACAAAACCCCTTGATTTCTCAAGGGGTTCCAGCGTTATGGAAGCTATCCAGTGTGACCCCGGCAGGATTCAAACCTGCAACCCTCAGAGCCGAAATCTGATGCGCTATTCAGTTGCGCCACGGGGCCATTTTCAAGACCTTACAGGTTTTAGAAACCTTTGAGGTCTTAATATTTATTTACTCAATTTACTTTTAACTATGGTAGAAATTGTTCTTCCATCAGCCTTTCCGGCTAATTCATTGCTTGCCATTCCCATCACTTTTCCCATATCCTGCATTCCGCTGGCTCCGGTTTTGGCGATAATTTCATCTACTTTGGCTTCAATTTCTGCCTCGCTTAATTGCTCAGGTAAAAAAGATTCGATCACAGCGGCCTGTTTTTCCTCAGGCTCGGCCAGGTCTGCCCTGTTCTGCTCCCGGTAAATCGCAGCACTCTCTTTACGTTGCTTAACCAGTTTTTGTAAAAGCTTCAACTCTTCATCTTCAGTAAGACCGTCTTTGGCAGAGCTTTCAGTATTAGCTAATAAAATAGCACTTTTAACCGATCGTAAAGCCTCCAGCTTTTCGCTGTCTTTGGCTTTCATAGCAGCTTTCATTTCTGCCATTACCTTGTCCTGTAAACTCATATCTTAATAGTGTCATTTCCGCGCAGGCGGAAATCTTATTAGTGTCATTTTCGCAGCCTGTGCTGAATTTATTTCAGTAAAGGCGGAAAACCAATTTCAGCAGCGAAGATAAAATATTAAAATTAAAATCCCCACTTATTCTCCCTGCAAAATTAAGTATCTTGAGGCTTCTAATAACTTTCCTACTATGAAAAAATTGATTTTATTCGGCTTGTTCTTGCTAAGTTTTTCAATTTCAGCACAACAGCGATTCATAGATGATTCCTTTCGGTTGAAAGCTACTGAAACCAAAACCTACGCCACCAAAAACGGTGAAGCTTTAAAGCTGGATATTTATCAGCCTGAAAATGACACAATGAAGCAAAGACCGCTGATTATTTTTATGCACGGCGGCGGATTTTCAGGTGGCACCCGAACCAATCCGGCCGAAGTTAAATTCGCTGAAACTGCGGCCAGAAAAGGTTATGTCGCCGTTCAGATCTCTTATAGACTCACCAGGAAAGACCAGTCATTTGGCTGCGATTATGAAGCTTCCGGAAAAATGGAAACTTTTAAACTGGCTGCTGAAGATTTTATAGATGCCGTTAATTTTATGGTGGAAAAACAGGAAGAATATAACATAGATCCTTCAAAAATTATTGTTGGCGGAAGCAGCGCCGGCGCCGAAGCGGTACTTAACGCAGTTTATAACGAACGACTTATGTTTGAGGATTATTCAAATTACGAGAACTTCGATTTTGCGGGAGTCTTCTCTCTCGCCGGGGCCATTGTGGACGCCCGGTATATCACTGAAGAAAATGCGGTACCAGGCGTATTCTTCCACGGAACCGAAGACAATCTTGTACCTTATGCAACGGGTCCGCACCATTGGTGTGATCGCGAAAAACCCGGTTATATTATGCTGGATGGCTCCAAAACGATTACTGAAAGATTGAGAAAATTAAACACTTCCTATTTGCTTTATAGTTTTGAAGGCGGAAAACACGAACATTCGGGGATGCCTTTTGACTATCTACCCGAAGTTTTTGATTTCTTTAATTCGGTGTTTTTAAATGAGGAAAAACAGCAGATCGAAGTCTGGAAATAAG
>NZ_JBEPWD010000200.1:0-1722 GCF_041642575.1 Salegentibacter sp.
AATACATTCGTTTACTGGAACGGCAGATCAGGGAGAAACCCGAATATTATTTATGGACCCATAAACGATGGAAACACCGCAACAGGCCCATAACTGAAGATTCTGTAGTAATAGACTAAGCGATAATCGCTTTTATCTCTGCGATCATTTTCTGAGCGAGGTCGTCGGCTTCCTGCTGACTTTTTGCTTCTGTGTAGATCCTGATAATAGGTTCGGTATTGGATTTTCTCAAATGAACCCAATTTTCAGGGAAGTCGATCTTGACACCATCAACGGTGGAAACCTGTTCATCTTCATGTCTTTTATGCACAGCTTTTAAGACTCCATCTACATCGAGATCCGGCGTTAATTCAATTTTGTTTTTACTCATGTAATATGCCGGGTATTCTTTTCTCAATTCGGAAACTTTTAGTTTTCGCTCAGCAAGAAGACTAAGAAATAAAGCCACTCCTACCAGACTATCTCTTCCGTAGTGAGATTCAGGGTAAATGACCCCACCATTTCCTTCTCCGCCAATCACGGCATTGGAATCCTTCATTAATTTCACTACATTAACCTCTCCCACAGCGCTGGCCCGGTATTTCCCGTTATGTTTATTTGTTACATCTCTTAAAGCGCGTGAAGAAGAAAGGTTGCTCACGGTATCGCCCGGAGTTTTAGAGAGCACATAATCGGCACAGGCAACCAGGGTATATTCCTCGCCAAACATTTCGCCATTCTCGTCAATAATAGCGAGGCGGTCAACATCGGGATCTACTACGATCCCCAGATCAGCTTTTTCCTTCACGACAAGCTTTGAGATATCCTGTAGGTGTTCTTTTAAAGGTTCGGGATTATGCGGGAAATGTCCGTTTGGTTCACAGTATAATTCTACTACTTCCACGCCTAACTTCTTAAGCAAGTCCGGAATTACAATTCCTCCTGTAGAATTCACGCCATCTACAACAACTTTAAAATCGGCAGCTTTTATTTTTTCGGCTTCCACCAGTTTCAACTTAAGAACTTCTTCTATATGAATATTCATATAATTTTCCTTGGACGTAATTTTTCCCAGGGAATCAACATCAGTAAAATTGAAATCTTCGCTTTCGGCAATATCAAGGATCTTAGCTCCCTGTTCCCCATCCAGAAACTCTCCTTTTTCATTAAGCAGCTTAAGGGCGTTCCACTGCTTAGGATTATGGCTGGCCGTAAGAATTATTCCACCATCAGCCTTTTCGAGCGGGACAGCGATCTCTACAGTAGGGGTTGTTGACAGCCCAAGATCTATAACATCGATCCCGAGGCCGGAAAGGGTATTCATGGTTAAGTCCTGAACCATTTTACCTGAAATCCGGGCGTCTCTTCCCACCACTACTTTTAGTTTATCTTTTTTTGAATAGGTTTTAAGCCAGGTGCCGTAGGCTGCCGCGAATTTTACGGTGTCAAGTGGAGTTAGGTTTTCACCGGTTTTTCCGCCAATAGTACCACGGATCCCGGAAATGGATTTTATTAAGCTCATAAAAAGTATTGATTTTTAAATCTGAATTATCTTGAAATTTTAACAAATATATGAGTAGTATCAGGTATGATACAAAACTTAACAAAAATTAAACAGGAACAGTCTAGAAATCATTAACTTTCTTACATGAATTATCTGGCCCATATATATCTCTCAGGTGATGATGAAGCACTAAAAATAGGCAACTTTATCGCTGACTCTGTGAAAGGGAAAGATTTCCT
>NZ_JBEPWD010000201.1:0-1678 GCF_041642575.1 Salegentibacter sp.
TGTTTGCTTGGAAACTTTTTCAGCCATTCTTTTCGATTTTTTTCTTCAGTTGCTCAAAAGCGTCAACTGTTTTGGGCAAATTTTTAAAATGTATATATGATTTACTGTAATCTTTGTAACCAATAGCCGGACTTCCCTGTAGAGATTCATCATCTTTAACATTGCGACCTATACCCGACTGTGCCTGAACTTTAACTCTGTCGCCAATAGTTAAATGACCCGCAATTCCAACCTGTCCACCAATGAGGCAATTTTTTCCAATTTTGGTAGAACCTGCAATACCTGTTTGAGCGGCGATTGCCGTATGCTCTCCAATTTCTACATTATGAGCAATTTGAATCTGGTTATCCAGTTTCACTCCTTTTCTTATAATTGTAGAACCAAGAGTAGCCCTATCTATAGTAGTACCCGCTCCAATTTCTACGTCATCTTCAATGATCACATTTCCAATTTGTGGTACTTTAGAGTATTTTCCATCATCTTCAGGAGTAAAACCGAAACCGTCTGCCCCTACAATAACTCCACTATGGATCACACAATTGCTCCCTACAACACAATCTGAATATATCTTCACCCCCGAAAAGAGAATTACATTATCTCCAATCTTTACATTCTCCCCCACATATACATTGGGATAAACTTTTACGTTATCTCCCATTTTTACATTTTTACCTACATATGAAAATGCTCCCAGGTAGATGTCTTCTCCATATTCCACATCTTCGGAAATGAAACTAGGTTGTTCGATCCCGGACTTGTTCGATTTTACCTGATTGTAGTAAACCAGAAGTTTAGTAAAAGCTTTATAAGCATCTTTTACTTTTATGAGAGTTGTACTAATTGGTTGTTCGGCTTCAAAATTTTCATTTACTATAGTTATTGAAGCTTTTGTAGAATATATATAGGAAGTATATTTTGGATTGCTTAGAAAAGTTAAAGCACCTTTAGTACCTTCTTCGATCTTTGCCAGTTCAGACACTTCAGCGTCAGGATCACCTACAATCCGGCCTTCAAGTATCTCTGCTATTTGTGATGCGGTAAATTTCATTCTGGCAAAAGTAAAAAAAATGGTTTAATGTTTCGGCTTGGGGTAACATATATAATATTTCACCACAGTTTTAGAAAGTGCCTCCAGGTTAAGCTGGTCAGAAACTTTAGCTACATCACTGGTTTTCCCGTTTTTATGGAGAATATTAATATTATTCTTTTCGCTTTTATAGGCAAGGTTCGCGATCTCTCCGCTAAAAACAAAGTAATTTGCCTCTTTTTCTGAAATATTATATTTCTTCTGAAGTTTATCCCGGTGCTTTTCCATTTTCGCTTTGGAAGGTTTTTTCTTTTTTATCTTCACTTTAAGCAGATCGCGGTTAATGATCATTCCGCATAAATTGCTCAATACGAAATCATCGCATTCTATCCATTCCTTCATCGCCATAACGATATCATAATCGTCAAGCCGGGAAAATACATCAAGAGTTTCTTTATCGAAATTCTCACGGGTTACCTTATTATTTAAAAAATACATTAGAGCTTTGCTGGCATGCAATTCTGCTCCTTCATCAATTAATTCTTTGGCTCTTTTTAATACTCTGATGAGCAATTGCTCGGCAACCAAACTGGTTTTATGAAGGTAAACCTGCCAGTACATGAGTCGGCGGGCTACCAGGAATTTTTCAAC
>NZ_JBEPWD010000202.1:0-1670 GCF_041642575.1 Salegentibacter sp.
GGCTCAAAGGGCGGGGAATTCCACAGATCTAATGGATCCGGCGGTTGTACATCATAGTGTCCGTAAACCAGCACGGTGGGCAGGTTCTTATCGATTATTTTTTCTCCGTAGACCACAGGATGACCGGGGGTTTCACAGATCTCTGCGGAATCACAACCGGCATCCAGAAGATTTTTCTTCACCGCTTCAGCGGTTTTCAGCATATCGGGTTTGTGCTTGGAATCGGCGCTCACCGATGGAATTTTCAGAAGATCAATGAGTTCGTTTATAAAACGATCTTTATTGGCTTCTACGTATGATTTGATGTCATTCATTGTTTAAATTTTTAAGAGATATAAAGGTAAAAAATTTTTTTGCGGAGTATTTGAGAATTGAAACATTTATGTATATTTGCATCCGCTTACGACAAGTAAGTGCTTTTACAACGAGTCCTAAGTGTTGTAAAATGAAAATGCGGGCGTGGTGGAATTGGTAGACACGCTAGACTTAGGATCTAGTGCCGTGAGGTGTGGAGGTTCGAGTCCTCTCGCCCGCACAGAAAGCTCTTCAGAAATGAGGGGCTTTTTTTATGCAATTAATTTAAGCCACAGCGAAAGGGCTTGTATAGAAACAGAGCAGTAATCAAAAAGACTCTGTAAAAAATTAATATTTACTTTTGGACTTAACCGAAATCTATGAGACAAATTCTTCTTATTCTAATTTTTGTGAGCTTTTTGTCCTGTGAGGATGAGGAAAAAAGACAAACTGTTCAGGAGGCGCAGGAAATTGAGGAAATTATAGAAAAGACTATTGAGGTTGCCGGAGGGGAAAATTATAAAAAGGCGACGATTAGCTTTAATTTCAGAGAAAACACCTATAAAAGTGAGCGTAATGGTCTGGAATTTTCACTGGAAAAACAATCTACTGAAGGCCTGGACAGCATTCGGGATATGGTGAGTAATAGCGGCTTTCAGCGATACGTGAACGATAGTCTGCGCATTATTCCCGATTCCCTGCTGGTTAGGTTAAATAAGGAAATAAAAACGGTTCATTATTTTGCACATCTGCCTTATGGGTTGGATAATCGCGGACTGAATAAGGAACTGCTAGAAGAGGCCCGGATAGAAGGTGAGCCATATTATCAGTTAAAAATGAGCTTCGGGCAGAGAGCTTCGGGGGTGGCCGGGCATGATGAATTTCTTTACTGGATCCATAAAGAGGACTTCACCCTGGACTATCTGGCCTATAAGTTTGTAGAAGAAGAGGAGGGGATAAGGTTCAGGGCTGCATTTAATCCCAGGGTGATCAACGGGATAAGGTTTGTTGATTACCGGAATTTTACTTTCCGCAATTCCGAAACCGGGCTGTCCGAACTCGATGAGCTATACGAAAACGATAAACTGGAGTTGCTTTCTACTATTGAGACAAAAATCCTGGAAGTAGCAGTTAAGGAGTAGCATCTTTGATCCTGTACCCATCAATTGTTTCACGCAAAGCTCGCGGAGAGAGCGCAGAGAACGCAAAGGTTTATTTTTAATCGTTCCGAAATTATAATTTACTAAAGCAGCCCAAAGAGCTTAGCAGGATGAGATACCGGGTCCAGCCCGGCATGACATTTCTTTCCAGGCTTGTCATCCTGAGCTTGACTCAGGATCTCATAACAGTGAGCTTAAAATGTGCGAACTTTCTTC
>NZ_JBEPWD010000203.1:0-1604 GCF_041642575.1 Salegentibacter sp.
AAATATTTCCGTTTTTCGGTGTAAACCTAAAGGCATTAGAGAGTAGGTTAAAAAAAACCTTATCCATCATATCCCTGTCTATATAGGCAAACGGAGAGTTAACATCGGAAGTAAGTTCCAGGGTAATGGATTTCCTCAAGGCTTCACTTTTGAAATCGGAATAGATATTTTCGATAAAATCGTGGAGGTTTGTTTTTACAGGTTTTAACCTGAAAGAATTTCCTTCCAGCTTTCTAAAATCCAGCAATTCATTAATCAACCTTAAGAGACGCCTGGAATTATTGATTATCAGTTTGGTCTCATAATCGAAGGCTTTTAAGCTACCTGAAGCATTTTTTGAAATATTCTCTATAGAACTGGTTATTAAAGTAAGCGGTGTTTTGAACTCATGCGAAAGCGCGGTGAAGAAATTGATCTTACTTTCGTTAGATTCCTTTAGTTTCTGAGCAAAATCTTCGATCTGGTTTCTTTGCACTATAATTTTACGATTGTTCAGCTCCAGTCTTTTCTTGCTTTTTTTATTCTTATAAAGAAGGTAAATGCTCCAAAGCATGAGAAAAAAGAGAACGGCCGCCAGGGCAATCATTATTTTCACCAGGTTGCTCTGGGAATTATAAGTAGCAATTTGTTCGTTAATCGTGTGTTGCTGGCGCGCAATATCATTTTGTTGCTGGTTAATTTTATCAAATTGATTTTGCATTATCCCTACATTAACCGAATCGATAACCACGGTTCTCAGAATATTATTTTTGCTAACACTATTTCCGTCTAATATATATTGAGCGAGTTTAATAGCTTCGGCACCACCCGTGGGATAAAGGATTGTGGCGTCAAGAATTCCTTCTTTAACCAGTTGAATTCCGCCGCTTGGCCCAAAGAGACCATCCACCCCAATAATTTTTACCTGGTCCTTAAGAGAGTATTCCCTAGCTACTTCCCAGGCTCCAAGGGCCATACGGTCATTATGAGCAAAGATGAAATCGGGAACAACCTCATCTTCAAAAAGGGCGGCTAAGGCATTGGAAATTGAAGATTTTTCCCAATCTCCTTTGATGCTATGGGTGACTTTGAAATTACTGCCTGAATCTATAAGACTTCTAAAGCCCCTGCTTCTTTCATGAGCCGGAGAAGAACCTTCGGCTCCTGTGAGTTCAAAAATTTCAGCGCCGGTTTCTGCGCCTGAAAGTATATAACGGGCAGCATTGGCACCAATTTCAAAATTATCGGCACCCAGGTATGCGGTATAATTACTGCCCTCGATCTTCCGGTCTATAATTATAGTTGGAATCCCGGCATCCATGGCCTTATCTATTGCCGGGGTAATTGGCACAGACTGAATAGGAGAAACAATAAGAATATCCACACCTTCTTCTATAAATCTTTCAATTTGTTCAATCTGCTTCTCAACCTCGTTTCCCGCATCCCTTATTTCCAGTTGAAGCTCAGGATGCATGGAGGCTTCCACTTGCATTGACCTATTCATTTGTTTCCGCCAATTATCGGTAGTCATAGCCTGAGAGAAGCCTATTTTAAAGCTGGTACTTTCTCCTTCGGTGTTGCAGGAAAAAAGCGTCAGAATTATAAAAAAGAGAAATAATTTTTTG
>NZ_JBEPWD010000204.1:0-1557 GCF_041642575.1 Salegentibacter sp.
ACAAGCAACTGGTGCCTTAGCTCAGTTGGTAGAGCAAAGGACTGAAAATCCTTGTGTCCCTGGTTCGATTCCTGGAGGCACCACCTCAGAAACCCCGACTTATAGTTGGGGTTTTTTGGTTTAAGGCGCTACCGGAGTGGGATTGAGAGGAAATCAATAGAAATTGGCTTGAATTAAAAAATTCAAAAGGTTACAAATCAGGGTGTAATTCCAGACAGGAGACAATCCAGAGATTTATATTTCCTCTACTTATAAATAATTTTTACTTCTGTTGAAAAATCCTCTTTTAGAACAAAACTGGCATTTTTAAAATTGGGACGATTCCTTAAACCAAGGTCCTTATAATTAGAATAACCGACTCCCTCTATAGGCAACAGAAATCTTTTATCGATCTTCCCATTTTCATTCTCGTCGTGAAGGATAAAGATGGCATACCTTGCTTTGGGAAGATTAGAAAAAGTTACCTGTGCAGATTCCGAATCAATTTCCGTCACTTTCTTCTTAAAATACTTTTCCAACTTTTGATCCGGCACTGTCCCATCCTTATTATAGATCGCAACTAAAACTTTTCCTTCAGAATTTCTCAGGCTCTTTACCTCTACTGAAAGAGAATAAGTTTCCTGACTAAATACCCCCGTCGAAAATAAAAGGATACAGCTGGCAATTAAGCCGAAAATTAGTTTTCTATGTTTTTCCATTTTTTTATTTTAAAATATGCAAGAATTGCAAATCCAGTAGTAATAATAAACCTCAAAACCAGCGCCCGAATAGTTTCCAGTTCATATGCACCACCAGAATCTATATGAAAAAGCAAACCTATAAAGGCTGCAAAAATCATAAGTGCAGCCAATCCCAGAACTTTCCAGGTCCACTTTTTATGCCTGAAAAAGCCAAAAAGTGCAAGGAGATAAATCAAGGCAGCGATGAAGTTCACCCACACTACAAACAGCACATAGTCACCTTGCGCTTCTCTTAACTCAAACCAATCGAAGATTATACTACTGCTTAGATATAGGGTAACCAGGGTAAAGACCAGAAAAAACCCAAGGGCAATATAATAAAATACCTTTTTCATCATGTTCTTAATTAATCCCGGGAACTATTCCTATTGTGTTTTACGATAACTCCATACAGCCAGGGCGTTCAGGACGACAGCAAAAAAGCTCATCACTCCAAATTGCCATAAAATATCTCCTAACCCCGACCCCTTAAGCATTACCATTCTAATCACTTCAACAAAATACCGTATAGGATTAAGCAGGGTGATCTTCTGCGCCCAGTCTGGCATGCTTTCAATAGGTGTAAATAATCCACTCATCAGGATAAATACCACCATAAAAAACCAGGCAATAAACATCGCTTGTTGCTGAGTATCGGTATAATTGGAGATAAAAAGGCCCATTCCAAGGATTACAAGAAGGTAAACTGCCGTAAACAAATAGATCAATCCAATATTCCCTACAAAAGGCACATTAAAGATCACCTTGGCGATAATAAGCCCCACAGTTAGAATTATCATTCCAAGCACCCAGAAAGGAAATAATTTCCCAATAATAA
>NZ_JBEPWD010000205.1:0-1510 GCF_041642575.1 Salegentibacter sp.
CGGTTGGAAACCTTATATGAGGGGGTTTATTTACTAAATGAACTTTCTAATAAAACCAGACATGTGGTTTCGGGTTTTGGGGAGATCCTTTCCTCGCTAATTATAAATGCTTATTTTAAAAGCAAGGGGATCAATACCACCTTTGTTGATTCCCGGGAACTTATCGTTTGCCGTAATACCAATGAAAAAGTGCAGGTGAATTACGCCCGAACCTATAAAAATATTGAAGAGTTTTTTAGGGGTAAACCCAAAGGCCTATTTGTAGCTCCGGGATTTGTGGCCAGAAACGATGAAGGTGTGCCCAGCACTCTTGGACGAGGGGGCTCCGATTTTACCGCAGCGATATTTTCTGCTGCCCTGGATACCAAAAAAGTCCTTATTTATACAGATGTGAACGGCATGTACACCGCTAACCCCATGATAGTTCCTCAAGCCTATTCCCTCGACAAAATTTCTTACGAGGAGGCTATGGAACTTTCGCATTTTGGGGCTAAAGTACTGTATCCGCCAACCCTCCAGCCTTTGATTGAAAAGCAGATCAAAATACATATTAAAAACACCTTTAGTCCCGATGAGCCCGGAACACTGATCTCAAGATCCAGCAAGGAAAATTTCCGCTGGGTTACCGGCATAACTCATATCGATTCCATTAAACTTATTAATATAGAAGGTAGTGGCATGGTTGGGATACCAGGGTTTTCCAAGCGTTTCTTTGAGGTTCTCTTCCAGGAGAATATCAATGTAGTGCTTATCACCCAGGCTTCTTCTGAACACAGTATTTGTGTGGCAGTGAAAGACGATGAAGCTAAACTGGCGAAAGAAGCTTTGGACGAGGCTTTTGAGGTGGAAATTCAGTATAAAAAGATCAAACCAGTTACCATTGAGGAAAATGTTGCTATTGTTGCCCTGGTAGGTGACCGGATGAAGAGTCATCATGGCCTTAGCGGAAAAATGTTCAGTGCTCTTGGAAATAACAATATCAATATCAGGGCTATTGCCCAGGGTTCTTCGGAAAGAAATATTTCAGCGGTGATCGCTAAAAAAGATGTGAAGAAAGCCCTGAATACCCTGCATGAACAATTCTTTGAGGTGCCCTCAAAGGAACTTAACCTGTTTATCACGGGTGTGGGGAATGTAGGAGGTAAATTACTGGCCCAACTTGAGCAACAAGAGGGTTACCTTCTGGAAAAGCTTAGATTAAAAGTAAGGGTACTGGGACTTTCTAACTCAAAGAAGATGGTCTTTAAGGAAGACGGGATAGATCTGAAAAACTGGAAAAATGAATTGGAGAACGGGAAGCCGGCAGATAAGAAAGCTTTCTTCAAAAAGGTACAGCAGCTGAATTTACGTAACAGTATTTTTGTGGATAATACGGCGAGTGCTGAAATCTCTTCCTGGTATAAACATTACCTGGCGAATTCCATTTCGGTGGTTACCTGCAATAAGATCGCATGTGCCGATGATTATGTGAATTACCAGGAATTACAGGACTTATCCCGGGAATATGGAG